>CAKZPK010000047.1 GCA_937139035.1 uncultured Crocinitomix sp.
TTTAGAAATAATTCTTGAAGATAAGGGGGAGCAAACAGCATTTACTTTTAACGTGATACACGCTACTGAAGAATATAAAATTCAGCAAGAAAAAATGGGGATTTACAATGGCTGGGGAAGTGCCTTTGACCGTTTGTCTGCTCATTTAACAGAAGCAGAGTAGTATTCTCGGTAGACCGTTCCCTTTTGAAATAGTGGAAATATTGTGTAGCTTTAAGTGTTAAATTTATGATTACTAACCAATTACGACTACCTGCTATGAACAATTTTCGCCCTTTTTATTTCATTACTGGAATAATTTGTACTGTGCTGCTATGCTTTTCATTTATAAGCACTCCTAGCCCCAATTCGAATAACTTATCTGCCAATGAAGCTGATAATACAATTAATTGGATGACTTGGAATGAAGCCATTGCAGCAAATGCAACCACACCAAAAAAGACTTTCGTCTATATTAAAACTGGATGGTGCGGATGGTGCAAACGAATGAATGGCAATGCTTTTATTAATACTACAGTAATCGCTTATTTAAATGAAAATTTCTATCCGGTAAAATTGGATGCGGAAATGAAAGAAGAAATTATTTATAAAGGACACACTTTTAAGTATGTAAACAATGGCAGACGAGGACACCATGAATTGGCAGCAAGTTTAATGGATGACCAGATGAGCTACCCTACCATTGTTGCTTTAGATGAAAGCGAAAATCGAATTACAATTGCCCCAGGTTTCAAAGACAGTACTGATATAATGCCCATATTAACCTATATTGGTGATGACAATTACAAAACCATGTCCTTTCAAGAATATGAGAAAAAATTAGCTGAGTAAATGCAATATTGAATGTTAAAGCATGAATAATGAGTTTCTATTAATTCCTGAAAAGGCAGACATTGAGCGTGAATCAATCGCGAAATTATGGGATAAATTGGGAGGCACCGTTATTCGTATCGGTAAGTTTTGGGAACCTCCTAAATTAAATCATAACCACCCAATTACAATTTATGGAAATGATACCTTTTCTTTAGTTCTAGCACAAGTTTTAAAGGTTGAATTAATAAGCCCAAATGATGCATTAATTGCTGATTTACAGCAGAAATGGATTAAACGCCCAATTCAGATAATACGGCACAATGCACTAAACCAATTGACTTATCCTCGATTTATTAAACCTGTTCAGCCTAAACTTTTCCAATCTAAGGTTTACGCAACCCTCAATGAAGCAGAAATTGCTTTAACAGGAATCAATGCGCATGAAGAAATGATTACTTCTGAAGTGATTGCAATTGATTGTGAAGCCCGTGTATTCATTTTGAACAATCAAATTCTTGATGTTTCCCTATATGAAGGCAATGGTGAAGTTAAAAAAGCTGTTGGTTTTATAACTGATTTTCTAATCAACAAATCAATCGACCTACCTAAAACATATGATTTAGATGTTGGCTACAATAACTCTGACGGTTGGTTTATTATTGAGTTGAACGCAACTTGGGGAGCAGGGCTTAATGGTTGCAATCCTTCCAAAGTTATTAATGCAATCAAAGCAGCAACTATAAATACAAATGCAACATGACATTAGCACTTCTTCTTATTGGATTAGTTTTAACCGCACTAGCCGTCAATGCGACATTTGCAACAAAAAAACAAATTAAACAAGGCTGGAAAACCTATCGTGAAGGAAAAGGCACCCATTTTTATGCCGAATTTTTTGAAGGAAATTGGAGAGGTATTCAATTGGATAGCGAATGGTATTCAAAAAAAGCGCCACGGCATATTCTATATATCAAGAAAGATTGGTCTTTGTATCCTAATTGGGCACAAGAGCGAAAAGAATTAACCATAGATCGTTTGCACCAAAAATTTAAACCTCCTACCTTTACAATTATTGAAGTTGAGTGAATGGTTACTCAACAATGTCAATAAAACTAAATTTTAGCCTCATAGATAAGCACAATTTTGAACATCAATTTACTCGTCATTCGTTCTCATAATCCTCAAGCATTGTCTGTACAATATGCTGCTTTAGGAATGGAGTTTTCATTCCATAAACATGGAAATGGCCCTGATCATTATGCGGCAGAGTTCAATGGGCAAGTATTTGAAATTTATCCGCTTCAAGATAAAAATTGCAATGTTGACTCTCATGTTCGAATAGGTTTTGAAGTAGGAAAGCTAGATGCCTTACTTAAACAATTATCAGATTCAAACTGGATCATAAGCAGCCCAATAAAACATACCGAATGGGGAACAATTGCTGTGCTTCAAGATTTGGATGGCCGAAAAATTGAATTAAAAAATAAATGAAAGAACTCATCCATAATCAAAGAGCATACTTCAATACTAACGCAACCAAAAATGTTGCATTTAGGAAAGCGCAATTAAAAAAATTAAAAGCTGTTTTAAAGCAGAACGAAGCATTGCTTTACGAAGCTATTTTTCAAGATTTCAAAAAGTCAGAATTTGACACTTATAGCACCGAATTGTCCTTTGTATATCATGATATTTCAGAAGCTATAAACAAAGTGGGGAAATGGTCAAGAGTTAAACGTGCACGCACAAATCTTATTAATTTCCCTGCAAAAACATATGTAATACCAGAACCTTTAGGTGTTACATTGGTCATTGGAGCTTGGAATTATCCTTATTTGCTTTCATTGGCACCTGTAATAGCAGCAATAGCTGCAGGAAACACAGTGATTTTAAAACCTAGTGAGTTACCATCAAACACTAGCCGCGCAATGGCTAAAATCATCAATGAAAATTTTGATGCCAACTACCTTCGTGTAATTGAAGGCGGCGTAGCAGAAACAACTGCCCTACTAGCAGAAAAGTTGGACAAGATATTCTTCACAGGAAGTGTTCCGGTTGGTAAAATCATTTATCAAGCAGCCGCCAAAAACTTAACTCCTGTCACACTTGAACTTGGAGGCAAAAGCCCCGCAATAATCACAGCTGATTCCAATTTAAAAATGGCCGCAAAAAGAATTGTTTGGGCCAAGTTTTTAAATGCAGGGCAAACGTGCATTTCACCTGACTATATTCTAATTGACGCAAAAGTAAAAAGCGCATTTATTGATTTGGTTAAGCAAGAAATTGAACAAGCCGAGTATGCCACAACCAATCATAATTATGTTCAAATCATTAATGAAAGCAACCTAGAGCGCCTTGCAAAAATGATTGATCCTGCAAAAGTTATAATAGGCGGTGAAATAGACAGAGTAGAACGCTGTATTGCTCCAACAGTTATGGATAATGTAAGTTTTGAGGACGCTATAATGCAAGAAGAAATTTTTGGCCCAATTATGCCAATCATTACTTACGAAAGTTTAGCTGAGGCTATTGCAAAAGTTAAATCTTATCCCAAACCATTGTCTTTATATGTGTTTACAAAAAATAAAGCGCAACGTGCCCAAGTTTTAAATGAATTGTCCTTTGGTGGCGGTGGAGTTAACGAAGCAATAATGCAAATCACCAACCATCATGTTCCGTTTGGCGGTGTAGGCGAAAGTGGCATTGGTTCTTATCATGGTGAGAGTGGTTTTAAAGCTTTTTCGCATTATAAAAGTGTGATTGATAAACCTACTTGGTTTGAATTGAGTTTAAAATATGCTCCTCGTTCCGCAAAAAAACTGAAGTGGGTTAAATTCTTAATGGGACAGAAATAGGTCTTTTGTATTTAGTGGTTGGTATTTGGTACTTAGTACTTGGTACTTGGTACTTGGTACTTAGATTTCGATTTGACTTGTCTTTTGTCTTTTGTCTTTTGTCTTTTGTCTTTTGTCTTTTGTCTTTTGTCTAAGAAAAATATTTACCTTGCGGTACTCGACAACGAATAGCGCTCTCCAAAATCCTATTATTCAAACAACTAAAATTCAACTTTTATGCAAAATATGCCACCTACAATAGAAACTGAACGTCTTATCTTGCGTCCTTTTACAATGGATGACATTGCACCTTCGTATGAGATGAATTTAGACGCCCGCATTGGCAAATACACTGGTGATGGCGGAATCGTATCACTTGAAGAAATTGAGAGACGCATCACCGAAGATGTATTGGGAGATTATGCCAAACATGGCTACGGAAGATGGGCTGTTGAACTCAAAGGTGTGAGTAAGTTCATTGGTTTTGCAGGTTTAAAATACCTGGATGATATTAAAGAGGTTGACGTTGGATATCGATTAATGTATGACCATTGGGGCAAAGGCATTGCTACCGAAGCAGCAACTGCCTGTTTAAATTTTGGTTTTGAAACCTTAGGTTTAAAACGAATTATTGCCATGCTCTTACCAGATAACGCTGCATCTATTCGTGTATTAGAAAAATTGGATTTTCAATTTGAAAAAGAATTCACTGAAGATGGAGATCTTATTCATCAATACTTTCTCAATAATCCCAACAATTAACACCTTATAGGAAATAGTTTATCGCGCAGCAACTCTAGGTATATCACTAACTCCTTCTGGTTGCACATAAATTTCTTTCTTACTCAATTGGTGATTTGCATCAAAATACTTCCAAACTCCTATACGTTCGCGGTTTTCATTGTATTGCCCAACACTTCTCACAATCTTCACAATTTCAGCATGATACTTTTCAAATCCGCCGCCGTATGAATGCTGTTGCCCTCCCCAATAATCTCTTTGAGGGTTAAAATTCGCATACATTGGGAAACGTCTCACCTCACGGTAGCGCAATTCAACATGTGTATAAAGCTCCTTTCCATAACCATAAAAATCCTCCGCATAATTATCTCTATACGCAATACGTACCGAATCATAACCTGATTTTAAGTCCAAATCCTCCACTTCATGCAAGACATTGTAAAGAAGACTCCAATTATGTTCAAAATCGCGTTTTAAGCCATTCAACAGGTCAAGTTTTGTTGTATCATTTTTATAATCTGCTGTGTACTCTCTATAAAAGATCCAATCTCCCACTTTTTTGTATTCAACTAAAGGTGGTGTATTATAAAGTCCAGACCCTGTATTTGGATCAATAAAACTTTCATCATCACCACTATATGAATTACTTGTAGAAATATCACGAGAGGTAATTGCAAATGTATTTAGCGCAGTTAATTCAATATTCTGAAACCACAATAAACCTCCTGGATTATGCACCGTTTCATTTCCTGCCGCTAATAAAGCTCCTTCTATTGTATAAATCTCAGTATAAACGTTTGTAGAATCAATGGGCTTGCGAACAAACCTCAACGATTGGTTTAAATCATAATTTGTTTTAGTAACTGCAACGCCATCTTTAAAAAGAATCTCCTCAATCAACTCCCCTTCTCTACTAAATCGTTTTCGAATACCATTTAGTTTATCATTTCGCCAATTCTCAGTTCGGCATAATTTATCCGTTCCTTGGTAATATTCACGCCACTGTCCTGTACGTTTCCCATTTGAAAAGTAACCTATAATCCAAGGTAGTCTAGCCGAATATCTTTGCTCCCAACGTCCATGCAAAACACCGTCTTCTCCCTCTCCTTTGCACCAAGTATTTACCGATTCATCTCCACCTAAGGCTCTTCTGCCACTCCCCTCTTCAAAAAACGCTTCTATAACCTCAGGTTTTTGTGGAATTTCATATTTATTAGGGGCATAAAAAGCATTGGGCATATAAAAATCATAAGCTCCCTGAATCAACTTAAGTTCTTCAACTGTAAAACCAGACAGGACTTGTAAATGAGGAATTGATTCATGTTCAATATCCTTTACCCAATCATAATTTTCCTGCTCGGCAATTTCCTTTGCAATAGGTTCTAACCCTGTTTGCTCAAGCAAATATCCTAAAGCGCAATGCGTATTGTCCTCATCAATAAAAATAGGAGTACGCTCCGTTCTAAAATAATTTACAGGGAATCTTCCAGCCAGCCGATATTTTTCCAAGATGCTAATTAGGTGAAGGCGTGTTTTCTTTTGCTCGGCGGTGAATTCATCTGTTGGGTTAGCTCTTAAAATTGGTAAAACATACGTCAAATGCGTTTGAACATACTTTTGATCAGATGCAAAATCAATTGCTGTTCCAACAGGAGCAACATTTGCATGCTTCTTCCAATTAAAATTGAATTCGCACAACTGTTCATACAATGATTTAGCATTTGCACTTTGAATAAAAGCAAGGCTAAAAATGATTAAGGCTATTTTTCTCATGACTCTTGAATTGATTTAATCCAAAGGTGTTGAGAAATTGGGCTAAAAAAAAGGACCAATTAGGGAACGTTGCTGTTGATTGAGGGATTGTTGGTTGAGCGGGAGGGTGTTTGGGGATTAGTTTTTAAAACAGATGGTAATCCTTATGTATTATACCTCACTAGTCTTGTCTATAACGTTAATTTTTAAATCCTTAAACCGTTCTGTTATTGGTGCTATTTTTTGTTTGACTCCTTCATACGAAAAAAATAGCCCTTCAAAAATTGTTCGATTAGGCTCCATAGTTATTTCAGTCCATTCCTTTTCATTCTTGCAAGTTTCAATATTGGCTGATGTAGTTTCTCCGTCAACAAATGCAAAATTTCCTTTTTTATTTTTTGAAACAGTTGCTAAGCTTGAAGTTTGCGAAGCAAAATTAATTGCCGCCAACCCTAGAATGCAAAACTCTTTTCCAACCTCCAAATGTTTTTTCAAATTGGAGCAGGCCATTATCTTAGTCATTATTATTTCTGCATCAGTCAGCTCTAAACCAGTCCTCACATTTAATGATATACCTGCATTATACCATATCGTAAATGATTTTTTTCTAACAGTAATGTTTATCTCATCACATACTCCAGCAAAATACTCATCTAGTGCATGACACAGCACTTCAGATAGTAAGCTGTCCAATGATTTTTCATCATAACATTTCTGAAAATACATGTTCGGTCTCATCCTAATATGCTCCCCTGCAGATAATGATTGAATATTACCTTCTAATTTTTCTTCACTCATAACTTAATCTAAAAGTTAACCTTTTATAAAAGAACCTGTTCATCACTCCTTATTTCTGCAGTACTCTTCACATCTATCTTCCCTTTGGTAGGAATCATGTTATTCCATACCCAATTATAATGCTCAATCACTTTTACAGCTGCCAAATGAGGTCTTTCACCGGTGGTATGCCCGTCACTAACTACTGTAATATTATAATCTTTTGTCAATGCCGATTGAATTGTAGATTCTACGCAAAAATCAGTTGCACAACCAGTTATAAACAAGTGGTTTATTTTTAATTCCTTCAACTTTACTACAAGTTCAGATTTATAAAAAACATCATTTGCATATTTATCAATTAGAATATCTGTGGGCTCCACAATTAGCTCTTCCAAATTTTCCCAATCAGTAGCGTATTTTTCAAATTCTCCAGAACCTGTTCCATCATGTTGAATATAAAAAACTTGATGATTTAATTCCCTAAACAACTCTGTCAATGCATTTATGCGTAGCACCACACCTTCGGTATCATATCGAGGAGTAAGTGGCGTAAAAGAGCCTTTTTGCATATCAATAACTAAGAGTGCTTTTCCAGTGCTCATAATTTTTCTGGATATTAAATTAAATATTTGGTTCTACTAAGTGGAAAGGTATGTAATTTCTTAAACTAACTCAATACACACACAAATTCTCCTATGATTTTCATTCCCTTTGCGTTTTCTTCATTAAGAACTATATCTTTAAAATTCGCATCATTAGAGTTAGGTCTTAGAATTATGTCAGAGTGTTTCCAACTATTGTTTAGTTGCACTTTTTTACTAAGATATGTTTTCACCGTAAATGATGAATTAAAATCTTCATCATGAATGTCTCGATTTTCAACTAATACAATCTTTCCATTTCTAGTTCCTCCATTATATTTCCTAAATACGCAAATAGAACCATTTGGAATTCTTTTATTCATTGACTCGCCTATAACTTTACACGCAAAATAATCATTAGATAAAGTATACTTTTCTTCAACTTCTATAGGCGTATGATCTTTTTCATCTTGCATCTCACTAAAGCTTCCTGCCGCTGCATAAAAATCAAATAATGGTATTGTAAATACTGAATTATCTCTAATCAGCTCAACACCATGTCCTTTTTTCTCTTCAACTTTCTCTTTTTTTGCTGTTATATAGTTATAAATATTTTCAGGAACAGGCTTTTCCAGTTCGAATTTAAAATGAACAACTGGCAAGGAAGAGTCAGACATTACACTTTGTTCAATTGAATTTTGAACAATATTGACATGTCCCATAAAATAAAAGTCTGTCCCCTCACCATCTTCTTTTTTAACGAAAAGTAAGATTCGATCTGAATCAATAACATTCTTAATTTCAGGGCTTTCAATTTTTCGATTCGACCGAGATTCCCATGCAAAAATAGTAGGAGTAATAAAGTGATCGTTATACTTAATGGTATCCTCTATATTTTCCGATTTGTAATAAGTAACAAAACAAGGCGTAACTCCATTTTTAGTGCGATAACCATATACTGTACTGCTAATATCTTTTTCCCAATTTAGTAAACGACAAACATCTTTTCTACTGTATTTATTATAGCGAATTAGCCCCCCTTCATAATTCGATTCACTAAATGATTTCTCAAATGCTTTTATTGAATAGAGCACAGAATCCATTAGAAACTTATTGAATGTCTCGTTTTTAAGCTTTTCTAAAAAGGAGTCATAAAATTTAAGTATTCCGTTTTTCTCAAAAATAATCTCCTCATCTTTTCTAATGAAGCCAAAGTTTATATTTGCAATACTAGAAGTAATAATTTCATCTGTCAACTCATAGTTATATTGATTAAGAATCCTTTCTTTAAGACTAGAAATTTTCAGTTCTTTATTTTGCATTAATTCATGCAGGATAGTACTTTCTTCAGCTCTTTTTGAATTATTAATTTCCTTCGAAAAAAGCTCTAACAAGTCACTGTTCACTTTTCCTAACTCCTCTTGGAATTCATTATCAACTTTTCTTACAAAATTGAAATAAGATTTAGAATATTCAACATAAAGAAATGGATCTCTAGATTCGTTCATCAAGAAATCGAGCATCATTGGCGTACGTCCTAATCTAAATTTAAGTAAATAATAATCCTTTTTTAATTCTGACAATATCTTCATATTAACAGAATCTATAGAATTAAAAATGCTTTCTTTTGTTATTTCGTCAAAATTAATTGTTGAAGCTCCCGGTATCATATTACTACCTTGAGACATCAATTTTCTCAGGGTATCTTTGTTATATGAAGTATCACCATATAGAGCTATTGGAATTAAGTAATTGTTTTTATGATTACCTATGAAATCTATTATTGTTAAGTAATCCTTAGATTCCGATTTTCGCAAACCTCTTCCTAGTTGTTGGACAAAGATGATGGCAGAATCGGTAGGCCTTATCATCAAAATTTGATTGATTTTTGGAATATCAATTCCTTCGTTAAAAATATCAACTGTAAAAATGTAGTCTAATTTTTTATTGATATCATCTGACTCTAATCTTAAAATAGCTTGTGAACGTTCTTCCTCAGTGTTGTCTCCTGACAAA
>CAKZPK010000048.1 GCA_937139035.1 uncultured Crocinitomix sp.
GATTTGCGAAATACGCTCCTTTTTTATGGATTTTCCATGCAGCTGTTGCGTTTGACCCCATGGCGTTGGTTGATAAGAAATAAACATTTCCGTATCCACCAGAAGCAATTACAACAGCATGTGCAGAATGACGTTCAATTTCTCCGGTAACTAAATTACGAGCAATAATTCCACGAGCTTTTCCATCTACAAGAACAACGTCTAACATTTCGTGACGATTGAACATTTCAATCTTACCACGAGCAATTTGACGATTCATTGCAGAATATGCACCTAATAATAATTGTTGACCTGTTTGTCCTTTGGCATAAAAAGTTCTAGAAACTAAAACTCCACCAAACGATCTGTTGTCTAACAACCCACCATAATCACGAGCAAAAGGAACTCCTTGAGCCACACATTGATCAATAATATTTGCTGAATAATTTTCTCCTTCTCTATCACTCGCTTGAAAACTAAAGGTTATATCAAACACGGGGCTTCTAGATGTATCCCGTTGCAAGTTTAACTCTTCAACCATTCGGTCAAAAGGATACATTTGATTATTGAAATTAGCTGTAATATTTTCTTTTGTCGCTTGATAGAATTCGGCAAAGCTTATTTCTTCACCTATTTGAGTACGCAACGGTAAAGTATTGACATAACAACCTATTTGGTTTTCCAAATCGGGATGTGTTCTTCCTGCCAAAGGAATTCCAATCACGATATCCTTTTGCGAAGAATAACGATACAACAAAGTATTCCATACTGAAACCAATGTCATAAATACACTTCCTCCATTCTTCTCTACATAGCTCTTTAACTTTTGATTTGTATCAGAATCAATACAGGTCATTAGTTGATGTCCATTATTGGTTTGAATTGCAGGGCGAGATTTTGTTGTAGGCAAATCAATTACAGCAAGTTCTCCTCCCAAATACTGAAGCCAATATTCTTTTGATTTCACATAAGAATCGCTCTCCAACATAGCTCTTTGCCATACTGCATAATCCTTATACTGAATCCTTAATGGTTCTGGATTCAAATCTTCTCCATTCTGTAATATTTCGTAGAAAGAAAGCACCTCTTTGAATAGAATTTCAAGTGACCAACCATCTCCAATAATATGATGCATATTATAGTGAAACAAATAACTTTCATCCTCTAAATGAATAAGATCAGCTCTGACTAATGGGCCGACTTCTAGATCAAATTCCTCTTTAGATTTTCTTTTATAGAAAGCATTAATTCTTTCCGATTTATTTTCAGAAAGGCGGAAATCTTCATAACCAATAGAAAAGCCTAAATCATCAATGGATAGTATTTTTTGTCTAACCTCTCCTTCTTCATTCTTTACAAAAACAGTTCTTAAAACTTCATGTCTTTCAATCACCGTTTTTAATGATAGTTCAAAATTCTCAAAATTGAGTTTTTGATTCAGATAAAAATTACCAGGCATGTGGTAGGCTGATTCACTTTGAGCTAATTGGCTAATGATCCACAACCTTCGTTGAGCATCTGAAATGATATAATCCTCCTCTTCCTTAGCTTTAGGAATTGGTTCGAATATATGCTGTTCAATTGCCCCAAACAATTCAATATGCTGTTGAATGGTGGTGTATTTAAACAAATCACTCAACGACAGTTTAAAACCTAGTTCTTTACGATAGAAATTGCTTAATCTAACAGCTTTCAAACTGTGTCCGCCAATTGCAAAGAAATCATCTGTAAGTCCAATTCGATCAGATTCTAATACCTGCTCCCATATTTTTGCTACCGCATTTTCTAAGGCAGTTACGGGTGCCACATAATTCTCTGAAACTGATTTACTATTTTCAACCCGACTCAGCAATTCTTTATCGTCTACTTTTCCATTTGCTGTTAGTGGAATTTCTTTAACCTGACACCAAAAGGTTGGCACCATATAAGACGGTAATTTTTGTCGTAAATCATTCCTTAACTCCTCTTCAATTATTTTTTCATTCGTCACATAAAAAGCAACCAATTCATTCTCTCCCGCCTGATTCTTAATCGTTAAAGCTTCAGCTTCATGAATCTCATCTAAACCAAGTAAAGCTGTTTTAAGTTCACCCAATTCGATACGATAGCCTCGAATTTTAACCTGTTTGTCCTTTCTGCCAAGAAACACTAGTTCTCCTGCTGGTGTCCAATATCCTAGGTCACCACTTTTATACATTTGCGAGGCACTTATGAACGAAGAAACAACAAAGCTCTCTTTTGTTAAAGTCTCTCGATTAAGATAACCTAACGCCAAAGTATTTCCTCCCAAACAAATTTCTCCTGGTACACCAATTGGCTGTACACAACCAAATTCATTCAAAACATAAGCTGCAACATCTGGCAATGGTTTTCCTATTTTCCCTTCATCTTCTGCTTTAATATTAGGCAATGCTATTGCATCAATTACTGTTTCTGTCGGACCATAATGATTGTTTAACTGAACAGCTGGAAGTTTTTCTTCAACCTCTTTTATTAATTGAAGCGGTAAAGCCTCTCCTCCAACACAAATGGTTTTCAAACTTACATTTACGTTTTTCAATTCCTCTTTTTCAAGAATAGTGACAAAATTTCGGATGAATCCTGGGGTTCCTTGTAGCAAGTTCACCTTTGATGTTTCCAAAAAATCAACAAATTCAGTTGGCCCAATTAATTGTTCGGGTGTTGGAATAACTATACTACCGCCAAATGAAAGCGGGAAAAAAGTCTCTAATAAAGAAACATCAAACCCAAAATTGGTATTAAATGAGGTTTTAAAATCAATCTCTTCAAAACCTATAAGTTCTTTTTCTGCCAACAGTTTTGTAGCAATACATTCGTGTGTAACCATTACACCTTTTGGCTTTCCTGTTGAACCTGAAGTATAGATGATATAGGCTAAATCTTGAGGAGAATTAATGTTAGGTAAGTTCTCTTTTTCAAGATGAGTAATTTGTTTATCAGAATAAAAATCTTTTAATATTTCTTCGTCTAATATTAACTTACAAGCACTATCAGCGCGGATAAATTCAATTCGTTCTTCTGGTAAATTTGGATCAATTGGAACATAAGCCGCACCAGATTTTAAAACACCGAGTAAAGCAATAATTAAACCTGAACTTCGATCTAATTTTACCCCAACTCTATCATTCTGTTCTATACCGAATCGATCTCTCAACCAGCTCCCTAATTGATTCGCTTCTTTATTCAGTTGAGCATAATCAGTTGTTTTCCCCTGAAATAGAATTGCTTCTTTTTCTGGATTTAGTTCCACTTGCTCCTCAAAAAGGTGAATCAAAGTTTTCTCTACTTTGTCAAAAGCTGGAGGGTTAAAATCATTTAATAATTGCTTGTTTTCCTCTGTCGATAGGAAGTTAAGTTCATCAATTCGTGTATTACTATGCTGAAGCAATTCTGCTAATAGATTGGAATAATGCGACAAGAATTGTTTGATAAAATCTTGGTTAAAAAGATCTGTATTAAAGTTTAATTTAATTTGTACTTCATTATTTCGTTCTTCAAAGGAAATATCTAAATCAAACTTATTTTCTTGTACACCAGCATCTTGAATTAAATCGCTTTTATCTGGAATTTGTCCTGATTCAATATCAAACGTATGATAAGAAATCATAATGTCGAAAATCGCGTTCCGGCTTGTATCTCTGGTTACTTTTAAATCCTCTACAAGACGATCAAAAGGATATTCTTGATGAGAAAACGCTTCTAAAGTATTATTCTTGACCGCATCAAAAAAGCTTAAAAATGTATCCTCGATTGAGAGTTGATTTTTAAGCACCAATGTATTGACATAAAATCCAATTTGATCATTCAAATCAGCATGATCTCTTCCTGTGACAGGGCAACCTAAAATCAAATTTCTTTCTCCAGTATACCGATATAATAAAGCATTAAAACTGGCAATAAATCCCATAAACAAGGTTCCTCCATTCTCTTCTGAAAACTTGCGCAAATTTTGTAATTGTTCCTTCTTTAACCAGGTTGAAAATGTATGTCCATTTGTTGTTCTTAATGCAGGTCTTTTCTTGGCAGATTCGATATTAATTGGAGTTAGATTACCCAATAAAAGATTTGTCCAATAATCTTTATGCTGCTTATACTTATTGCTTTGAAGTTGATTCAACTGCCAAACCGCATAATCCTTATATTGAATTCGCAAAGGATCAGGAAAAACACTCTTATCATTACTTAAAATACCATAACATGTTAAAACATCTCTTTTCAGTACTTCCATAGACCAACCATCACTAATGATGTGGTGCATATTATAATGAAAGAACCAATATCCATCCGCTACTTTTAACAATGCCGCCCTTAACAAAGGTCCATTTTGAAGATCAAAGCCTTTACTTCTGTCAGCTTGAATATACTTGTAAACGTTTTCCTCAGGAGCTTCTTCTTGGGTATAATCATGTTTATCAATCAAGAAATTAAACTCTTTTCTTGGTTGAATGATTTGTGTAACAATACCTTCCTCGTCTTCATGAAAATGAGTACGCAGAATTTCATGACGCTCAATTACCATATGAATCGATTGTTCCAAACGCCCAATATCATAGTCCCCTTTTAAAGGTAAACTGTGCGGCATATTATACGTTGCGCTATCTGGCTCAAATTGATTTAAAACCCATAATCTACGCTGCGCATCAGAAATCGGATAAGCACCACTTTTCGGAGCAATAGGAATGTCCTCATTGGTATCTTCCTTATTTTCATTTAACTCCTGATTCTTAGTCAAAAAAGTGACAATTTCCTGTTTTTTATCCTTTATCTGCTGAAGTCGAATTGGATCAATATTCTCCCCTTCAAAAAACAGTTTAAGCTTTCCATCAACAAGTTCGAGCAGTATACCTTCCTCGGCCGTTTCTTTCAAAAATTCGATCATATCTCAATCTCGTTCAAGTTTTCTTTTTTAGCTCTCATTTCTTCTTGCTTCTTCATTAAATCAATTTGATTCGCTAATTCTTCTATTGTTCTTCTATTGAAAACACTGTTTATGGTAACTTTTGTACCAAATGCCTTATTGATTTTGGCCAATAGTTTTATGGCTTTCAAACTATGTCCTCCGAGATCAAAAAAGTTATCTCGAACTCCAATGGTTTCTTTTTTCAAAATTGCTTCCCAAATTTTCACTAATTCTTCCTCTGTTTCGGTTCGTGGAGCAATGTAAACACCTCTTCCTGATGAAATCCCTAACTCATCTAATGTTGGAAGAGATTTTTTATCAATCTTGCCATTTTCAGTTATCGGAAATGAATCCAATTGAATAATATGATTTGGCGCCATATATTCTGGTAGGCGCTCCATCATAAATTCTTTCACCTTACCTTCTGTTATCTTATTTTCAGATTTTAGGTAAGCAACCAACTGCTTATCCTCCGATTCTCCTGCTACTGTAATCACACTCAAATCAACATTTGGATAATTGGCTAACACACGTTCTATTTCTCCAACCTCTATTCGGTATCCTCTAATTTTAACTTGATCATCTCTTCGTCCAGCATAGATTAACGTTCCAGTTGAGCTCCATTTCCCCATATCTCCTGTTCGATACAATCTCTCATTTTCTCTAAATGGGTTTTCAATAAATTTTTCCTGAGTTAACTCTGGTTGATTAAGATATCCACGAGACAAACCTGCTCCTGACAAACAAATTTCTCCGATTCCTCCTTTAGGTAATAGGTTTTGTTGCTCATCTAAAATGTAAACCTGAGTATTGGACAATGGTTGACCTATTTGATTATTACATTCATCAGAAATTTTGAAAACTGTTGAGTATGTCGTATCCTCTGAAGGTCCATAAAGGTTGCGTATTTCCATTACCTGATCACTTAACTGCTCAATATAAGTTTCTGGAATAACCTCTCCCGCCATGTTCAATGCTGTAACATTATTCCAACTCACATTTTCTGATAATAAGTAGCCAACAACAGAAGGCACTGTATTGATCATTAATTTCGGTTTATCTTCTATTACACTTTGAATTGCAGGACCATTTTCTAGAATACACACTTTTTTTCCAGTTGTCAAAGGATAAAACATTTCAAATACCGATAAATCAAAACAAATAGATGTAACAAAAAGTAATGTTTCAAATTCTGTTTGTTCAAACTCTTTATGCGCCCACTGAATCATAGCGCTTACATTTTTATGCTCGATTTGAACTCCTTTTGGAGTTCCTGTTGAACCAGATGTATAAATGATATATGCCAACTGATTTTGCAAGACTGAAACTTGTGGAGCAATACTTTCATAATTTGAAGCAACTTCTAAATAAGCATCCAATTCTGTTTGATCAATATTCAATTTTAATTGTGCGTCTTGTTCAATAAAATCAATCCGTTCTTGCGGATAATTCATGTCAATTGGAACGTACGCTGCTCCTGTTTTTAGAACAGCCAAAATCGAAACAATTGTCCATTGATCTCTATCTTGTTTAATTCCAATCAAGTCCTCTTTTTGTATCGAATATTTATTAATCAAATAATTCGCTAAACGATTAGATTCGTTCTCTAGGTGCGCATAAGTATATGTTTGGTCTCCAACTTCTATTGCGATCGACTGAGGTGTCTTTTCTACTTGGATTTGCAGTAGCTCAATGATCGTTTTAGATTCCAAATTAACTTCCGGAACTTCATTAAAGTCTACAATTTGTTCCTTTATTGCTTTTTTAGACAAGAAGGTTGCGTTTCCAATTTGCTGCTCAGGATTTGATAATAGTTCTGTCAATAAATTTTGATAGTTTTCCAACAATTCAGAAACCATCTCTCTTTCATAAACATTCCTGTTGAAATTAACATTGAGTTTTAGGTTATTCCCTATTTCGAATGCCGTAATATTCATATCGAACTTAGCAACAGACGAACCATTATCAATAACTTGACCGACTTCATCATAAATTTGCGTTTCACCCTCCATTACATTCTGCAATGTCAACATGATATCAAACAAAGGATTTCTGCTGGTATCTCTCTTTAAATCCAACTCCTCCACCAAACGATCAAACGGATAATGTTGATGCTCGTATGCAGTTAAAGTCGTTTCTTTTATTCTATTAAAGCACGCTTTAAAACCTTCCTCTGGATTCACTTGATTACGCAACGCCAAGGTGTTTACATAAAAACCTATTTG
>CAKZPK010000049.1 GCA_937139035.1 uncultured Crocinitomix sp.
CTGTTATTTCTACAGATTCGGCAAGAGTATATGGATATGTTGGTCCTCCAGTATCATTTCTAAAGAGATCAGGTTCGTCACCAATTGCCGTTCCTAATTGTAAATCGGTTCCAATTGGAAGATTTAAATCTAAAATTACAGTGCTTTCACCTTCTGGAATAAAAACAGCAACTGTTTCAAGTACCGTTCCTGAATTATCTCTTAATTCAATCACTCGGTCTCCATCACTTCCGGCAAACACATCAACTGATTTTAAGAATGAAGGAAAAGGATTGTTGAAGATTAAGTGTTGATCTCCGTCATAATAATCACCTGTTCCAAAAGTATTGTCAACCGCACCAACGTATTCAGGACTGTCATAAAGATCATCCTCAACATAATAAGTGGTTGTGGTTAATAGTGCAGGGGTTACATAAGTATCTCCTTCGAATAATAGAGTACCACCAGATGGGGCATCATACCATTTTAAGGTTCCTTCGCCAGTAGCAGAAAGAGTAGCAGGGTAATCAACACAATTTGTATCTCCAACAGCTGTTGGATCTTCAGGATAGGCTACGGTTACATAATCGGTTTTTATTTCTGTATTATCTCCAACTAAATTGGTTGCAAGTAAAGTGACAGTATAAACACCAGGTGCTGCGTAGGTGTGAACAGGGTGCTGATCAGATGAAGTTTCACCATCACCAAAGTCCCATTCCCATGCAATTGGAATGTTAGTTGAAAGATCAGTGAAATAAGATGCTCCTCCACAGTTAATGTCAGAGTTTACAGTGAAGTCGGTTTCAGGAACATCATCTGGAGGGTTACATGTCCACGAAACTTCAAAACCATCAAGTTCTAAACCACCATCTGAATGAAAAAACAGTGTGATAGCATCACCTGTTGAAGTGAGGTCGCTAGGAGGGATGGTGTTACAATACCTTCCTACAAATGGTGCCAATAAATCTTCACCATCATAAACTTCGATATAATCATAACCACAAGATGCTCCAGGGCCAGGTTCAACATCAAAGAACGGGAAGGCTAGGTTAACGGAAACCGCACCCAATGGTGCAATGGTAACTTGGGCGTTTTCTCCAGCACCATAATCACCAAATTCTCCGCCGCTATCAAATATAGTTCCTTCACAGGCTGCTTGTGTACTTATCGTTCCTGTTGGAGGTAGCGTTACAACACACTCGGCGTCTGGATCAATTTCAATAAAATCTACATAAGTGATTTCATCCGCTCCACAAGCACCACCATCAACAGTTAAGGTTACTGTAAAAGTTCCTTCTTCTAAATAGGTATGTGATGGGTTTTCTTCTGTACTAGTTCCTCCATCTCCAAAATCCCATTCATATGTTAATGCATTATAACTTTCATTAGTAAAGTTAACTTCATAAGGTAGGAAGCAACCAAAATCATCTAAAGTTGAGAAATCAGCAATTGTTGTTGGGTCATATTCACCACCTACACCAACGGCATACCAAGCGTTTGCAGTTTCTTCCATTTCAACAGTGCAAGCGCCAAAAATATCCTCAGCTGAGCGAATGGCATAAAAACGTGCATCATCATACTGCGAACTAGAGGTTAAGTAAACGGTTAAGTTTCTAAATGCAATGGCGCTTGCATCATCAATGCCTAAAGCCGTAACATCATAATCATCCCCATTGTCATTTGTTCCAGTTCCGCCTTCTGTTAAAAGATAAAACCACAAATTTTGCACACCACTATTGGTATGAACTCCTCCGCTATCTCCACCTCCAAGGTCTGCCCAATGGTCTCCAAAATAAGTGTCAGGATCTCCTTTAGCATTTGGATTAGCCATGTTTCTGAAATGTGTTCCAATATCCTCACCAAGTAACCAGTTATAATCATCTGGTCGTGCAAAGCGTTCAATTGCTGCTCCAAAAATATCACTGAATGATTCGTTTAAGGCACCTGATTCGGCATAGTAAATTAAACCTGCAGTAAAAGTGGTTAAACCATGAGCAACCTCATGTCCTGCAATATCAATAGATGTTAATGGTGTAACTGAACCTCCATTTCCATCTCCATAGGTCATTCTTGTACCATCCCAAAAAGCATTAAAATAATTATTGCCATAATGTACATAGCTATTTAATTGGAATCCTGTATTATCTATACTGTTTCTACCATGAACATCCAATAAATAGTCATAAGTCATTTCTGCTCCCCAATGGGCATCAGTTGCATATTCATCTAATTGCGGGTTTACGTTATCCCAATCATTGTCATCATCAATAAAATCAACAGCTCCTCCGTAACTTGTTCCTTTATTAAGGTCAAATGTGCGGACACCATCTCCACGGCTGCCATCATGAAGACGATATTCTCCTTCAAAACTGTCAGCTATTATTTCTCTGTCACCGCTATAAGCTGTATGCGCTGTCCCTGGTTCATCTGCATGGTGAATAATTTCATTGTATCGAATGATTTCTCCTGAATTAGCATCTACATATACTTCGGCACGTGAAACAGGCTCGTGAGCATATACATTGAATTTATAGGCAAGGCGATAGTCTTGCGCTTTGAAAGAATAAAAGGCAGAAGTAAATACAAGTTCAGCTTTTGGGTAATAAGTGGCTGATTGATCTTGAGATTCCCATTTAAGGTGTTCTTCTTCTTCTTCTAATTCCCATTTGTAAACACTTGCGTTTACATGTTGCAAGGCTTTTTCTAAGGCTGCTGCCTCTGTTAGCCCTGCTGTAGTTTGCGGGGATATTTCATCATAAATTAGTCCATTTAACGAATAGATTTTATCAGCATTGGTGTGAGCAATCCAAATGGCATCCTCAATAGGTTGGCCATTTAAAGTTTGTTGGTATCGATAATGAACGTGGCCTAGATTATCAGGCTCTTTTCGAATTAAATTAAACCCCATATTTGGAGCAAAATCAAAATTCTGATTCATCCAAGTTTTGAATTCATCAATTTCTATCTGCTGTTCTTTTCGAAATTGAATATAAGATGGAAGGGTACTAAATTTAGATGCACGAATTAATTCTGCATTTTTAAATTGATCTGCAGCTTGAGGTCCCGTGTTTACCTTTTGAGCAAAAAGCCCAAAAGGTAAACATGCGAGAACAACAATAAGTTTAAAGGGAGATTGTTTCATAGTTCGTTTTTTGGTTGGTATCTGCAATTTAACCAAAAAAAACGAAACTACTTACTCCTCAATCTATTAGTGTTTAACAACTTTTTTAACAGTCATTAAATTATTTTCTTGATCGAAAAACTCTACAAAGTAGGTTCCTCTTGCTTGGAAATCATTTAAGTCAACAGTTAATTTGTTTGAATTAAAGTTGAAAAGAGCGATTGTTTTGCCTAAAACATCTTTAATCACTATTGTACCTTGATCTACATTTCCAGTGGTAATGGTAATTAAACCATTCGTTGGGTTAGGGTAAATGCTGATTTCATATTTGTCTTCATCAGTTAAACCTAAACAGTCAACCACATTAACAGTTGTAGTATTAATGTAGCTACAAGTTCCAGAAACGTCATAAGTTACTTCCCAGCTTCCAGCTCCTGACAATGCAGGATCAAATTCACCTGTTTCAGAATCGATACATGTTCCACAGTCAGCAGACCAAGTTCCGCCACCTTCGCTTGCAGTCATTGTAACAGGAGATCCTTGAATACAAATATCATCTACTGCAGCAATCGTAACATCTGATTCATCTAATACTTCTGCAATAACCTCTATACGGTCACTTGCGCAAGAATATGCGTGAATTTCCCAGTTGTAAAAGTGGTAGTAATAGTTAAGGCCAGCGCTACTGCTCAATATTGTTACAGATTCTGCCAATTCAAACGGGTAAGCAGGTGTTCCTGTATTATTTCTAAACAGGGCAGGGCTACTACCAACTTGAGTTCCTAATTGTAAACTAGTTCCAACAGGAAGAGGTAGATCTAAAATTACTGTGCT
>CAKZPK010000050.1 GCA_937139035.1 uncultured Crocinitomix sp.
AATATAGTAACCACAGAAGTGCTAATGAGAGCAGAAACAAGACATTCAAAAAAAATACAATCCTGAACTTTTTCGTCAGGATGGAGATTTTTATTGAATTACATTTTAGTCTTGTTTCAAATCGAGTTAGCGGTATTTTTGTTGACGAGATAAAAACAAATGATTATCACAGAGATCAAACTTGAGCAGTAAATACACCTCATAAATCAGTTTCTCATTTTCACTTTATAGCAAAAATCATCCATCAATCACTATTTGCGAATATCACAAACTGTAAATAAGTCCTGCGTTTTTCAATTATAAATTCGTCCATCACCAACGTAGATTTGTAGTGTAATAATTAAAACACCAATCATGAAAATTAAACTTTTTATAACGCTACTAATAATGGGATTGAGCTTTACAAAAGCAAACGCTCAAACTATAGCTGTCTCTGACTTTAGCACAACAGGATTACATGCAACACCAAAAATAGTTGCAAAACTTGCAAGACTTGAACTCATCAAAACCAACAAATATGTTGTAATGGATGAATCAGACATGGATGAAGTACTAACCGAAAATGAAATGGACAATTGCTACGGTAAAAATTGCCTAATTGAAATTGGAGAAAAACTGAACGCACCAATGGTATTATCAGGATCAGCTGACGGTTTAGGAAATAAAATTGTAATCAGTATTAAACTAATAGATGTTAAAACCAAAACAATCAAAGATTCTCGCTCAATGGAATTCGACAATCAAGAAATTGAGTTGCAAAGAATGCTAGGTATCATTTTACAAGAAATGCACGACATTCAGCCAAATGAAGAAACAAAAAAACGCCTTGCATTCAAAAACGAGGTAATTATCTCTAATAACGTTGGCAAAATGAACAACTCAGGACCAAGAATGGGAATTGCATTTTTGCATGAAAGTGATCTTTATGACTTTTTTAGAAGAAGCGAAACACAAGGAGGATTAAACATCCAACCTATTACTACAAACCTAGGTTATCAATTCGAAGGGCAATATATCGGTACAGAAAATTTCTCAGCTTTAGCAGAAGTAATTTTTAACGTAAGCGGTATGGAGCAAGGACAATTTTTACCGAGCCTTAGTATTTTAAACGGCTTCAGATTCGGAACTCAAGGTTGGGAATTTGCTTTTGGACCAAGCTTTGGTTTCAGAAGAGAATCTCAAGGTTTTTTCAGCGAACAAGGTAAAAACCTTTTTGGTAGAGAACAAGGCAGATATTGGTCAAGAAGTGATTTTTATAACCAAGGATACACCAATGACATCTTAGAAAGTGAAGGCTACGAATTTACCGACAACTTAGACAAACGAGGAGATGTAAAAATCAATACAAATTGGTTAATGGCTGTTGGAAGAACCTTTAAAGCTGGTGCACTAAACATCCCTTTTAATGTTTACTACTCATATAATAAATTCGGTGGTTCAATTGGTACTAGTGTTGGGTTTAACGTAACAAAAAGTAAATCAAATATTAACTAAAAAAATTATGAAAGCTTTATTCATAATACTGTTTTTATCTTCAGCTGTTTATGCACAAGAGAACCCTTGGGAAAACAAAAACAAGGTAAACCCTTGGGGCAATCAAACAAAAGAGGTTGAAAAGAAAGATTCCGTTCAAAGCACCACTATCCAACCTAAAAAAGACTCAGTCTCTGTAACGGTGGTTGTGTTCGAAAAGGATCAATCTTCAGTAAACGAATCGTTTTTAATTGACGCCGCACAAGAAAAAGCCGCTAGTGAATATAAAAACGGAAATGATTTTGCTGTTGGATTTGCAACTGGACTTTTTCTAAATGTATTTGGTATAGTACCTGATATTCCTTATGTCTTGATTGATTCAAAACAAGAGAAAAACATTCAGTCAGAAATTAGTTCAGATTCAACGTATACCAATGTGAATAAAGAAAAATTAAGAACCAGTACTAAAAAAACAATGAAAGGTAAAAAGTTCTTTTCCACAGTAGGAGGAACAGTGCTCGGATCAATGGTACAAGTTATAGCCTTCGCAACATTATTAATTGCACTTTAAAATAAACATTATGAAAACTATTAAAACAACAATAATCATAGCCTTACTTCTAATCACCAGTAGTAGTTTTGCCGCGTCAATTGGAGTTGGACCAATAAAAACCTTTGGTATTTTCGCTGAAAAAGAAACTGCATCTACAATTGCAAGACTTGAATTAGTCAAACTTGAAAAATATCAAGTATTAGATCGTTTTGACATGCAAGAAATTGAAGATTACTCAGAATATCAATCATGTTTTGGTAAGTCTTGTTTAGTTGAATATGGTGAAAAGTTAAATGTTGACTACATTCTTTCAGGAAATATTGACGGCTTAGGAAACAAAATTGTCATTACACTAAAACTCGTTGACATTAAAGGTAAATCAATTGTAAAAACACATACCTCTGAATTTGATAATCAAGAAGCCGAATTACAACGAATGATCGGAATAGTAATTCAAGAAATGCATGATATCGCTGTCGACCCTATATTGAAAAAACAATTGTCATTCAACAATGAAGTAATTACTTCTAATAATGTTGGCAAAGTTAGTAACCGTGGCCCAAGAATGGGTGTTGCATATACTGTTGGAACTTTAAATGAGTTTGCAATAAGACCAGAATCACAAGGAGGATTGGAGATTTCACCCATAGTATCAAACCTTGGCTATCAATTTGAAGGACAATATGTAGGAACAGAGAATTTCTCAGCACTTTTCGAAGGGTTAATCAACTTTACAGGATTAGAACAAGGTAAATTTATTCCAAGCTTTTCACTTTTAAACGGGTTTAGATTTGGAAAACAAGGGTGGGAATTTGCTTTTGGACCTTCATTCGGAATTACTAAAACATCCGTTGGATTCTTTACAGAAGAAGGTAAGAACTTGCTTGGTGAGTCAGAGCCAAGATATTGGTCACAAACAGAATATGAAGCATCTGAATTTGCAGAAAATGCACCTTATGCTTATGGATATGAATTCACCAGAAATTTAGATACTAGAGGTCGTTTAGATTTTAATACCCGTTGGATAATGGCTATTGGACGTACCTTTCAATCAGGTGCATTAAACATCCCTGTAAACGTTTACTATTCATCTCAAAAAGGCGGTGGAATGGCTGGAATTAGTGTAGGATTTAACGTAACTAGAAACAAAACCAATATCAACTAACTAAAAAAGTAGAGTAATCTACGTTAACCCGAGGGAAGAGCATGATTGGTTGCTCTTCCCTTTTTTAATGCTTTATTCTGAAACTAAAACCACGCGTTAACCATCCTAATATTTTACATACCTTTATCCACTTATAATTTTGGATATGGAAATTTTTTCGCGCTTTAAATGTACATTTTGTGTACTCATATTTTGTTTAATTACTGGGAATAGCTTTGCACAAACCCCTGCCCCGTTCCTAATTAACGAGACGCACACATTTGCCTCAGCTTTTAAAGCATACAAAAACATGGCAGAAAGATATCCTACCAAATGTCAGTTTCAACAAATTGGATCATCTGATTACGGTATTCCAGTTCCGCTTTTTCTAATGAATGAAAGTGGTTTATTTACTGCCGCTGAAATTGAATCCAAAAATGTAATTCTCATTAACAATGCCATTCACCCTGGCGAGCCTTGTGGTGTAGATGCCTCAATTAAGTTAGCACAAGATTTATTAGAAGGTGGGCTTCCTAAAAATGTAATAATTGCCATTATCCCTATCTACAATGTTGGAGGCGCACACAATAGAAACTGTTGCAGCCGTGCAAATCAAAACGGCCCATCAGAATACGGATTTAGAGGAAATGCTAAAAATTTAGATCTAAACCGTGACTTCATCAAAGCGGATAGTAAAAACACGTTGGCTTTTTATAAAATTTTCCATTATTTAAACCCTTCTATCTTCATTGACACACACACTTCTAATGGCGCAGATTATCAGCACACAATGACATTAATCACCAGTCAATTAAACAAGATGAATCCTGAGTTGGCGACCTATACTAGAGATAAACTAAACCCTTACTTGTTTAATAAAATGGAAGAAGGTAACTATCCAATGGTTCCATATGTTCATCCTCTAGGCAAAACACCTGACGACGGAATTATAGACTATTTGGAAACTCCTCGTTACTCAACAGGTTATACTAACCTTTTTAACACTATTAGCTATGTGACAGAAGCGCATATGTTAAAGACTTATGAAGAACGCGTAAAATCAACTTACCTTTTTCTAAACGAAATGGTAACTTATGTAGATAATAATCATGTTGAACTTACAGAGGTTCGCAATAAAGCGCGCAAAGCCTTAATTGAGAAAAAAGAATTTGCACTAAACTGGATTCAAAACACTACACAATTCGATACGATTCCGTTTTTAGGGTATACAGCACAATACAAAAAGAGTAAAGTAACTGGAGTAGATCGTTTATTCTATAACCGAGAAATGCCTTATAAAAAACATATTAGATATTTCAATACTTACATTCCTACTTCTTATGTTACGGCCCCAGAATATTATATAATTCCGCAAGCATGGGATAATATTGTAGATCTTTTACGTGCGAACAACATACCTGTTTATCAGTTCAAAAATGAAACGTCACTCATTGTAGAAATGTATGAGATTTTAGATTATGAGACAACACAATCACCTTATGAGGGACATTATTTACATTCAAAAATTAAGGTAAACCCAATAAAACAAAATGTAACCTACAGAAAAGGCGATTTTGTGGTTCCTGTTAAAAATGAAAACATCCGTTTTATCATTGAAACTTTAGAACCTCACGCACCTGACAGTTATTTTGCTTGGAATTATTTTGATGCCGTTTTACAACAAAAAGAATGGTTTTCTCCTTATGTATTTGAAGATGAAGCTGCCGAAATGTTAGATACTGATCCAGGTTTAAAAACAGACTTTGAATTGAAGAAAGCAAAGGATACATCATTTGCTAATAATTCATTTGCACAATTGTATTACCTCTATAAAAAATCGCCTAACTACGAACAGTCGAATAACAAATATCCAATAACAAGACTTATGAAGTCTTTGGATCCTCAGTTGTTGGAAGCTTCTTACTAATTTTTACTTGATCATTCTTTCGATAGAAGATCATTAGCAATACAGGAAGGAAAAACAAATCTGCAATTAGAGCAAACAGTAACGTACAGCTAATTAACAACCCTACATAGAAGGTTCCCATAAAATCAGAGAACATCAGTAGTAAAAAACCGGAGCATAAAATTAAAGTCGTTAATATTATCGCACGCCCTGTTGACATATAAGTCCTTTTTAGTGCATATAAAAATGGCTTGCCCTTATTCAACTCAATCTTTAATTTACTCATGAAATGGATAGTATCATCCACAGCAATTCCAAAGGAAATTGTAAAGATAATGGCGGTTGAAACTTTTAATTGAATTCCTGTAAACCCTAAAATTGCTGCAAGCATGATCAAAGGCAATACATTCGGAATTAAAGCAATCAACACAATTTTTACTGATCGATACAAAAAGCCCATTATCAATGAAACGATAAGAACGGCTAATAATAATCCACGTGTTAAGTTCATGGATAAACTGCTCATATTTCTATCCAATAAATAACCTGTACCTGTAAACTCATAGGACAATAACTCAGAATTCATTTCCGTTTCAAAAAACTTCTCAAATCTTTCTGTTTTTTCATTTACGGCATACAAACCTATATCACCTAATGTACTAGAGAAACGAGCATATTGGTAAGTAGAATCTACAAATAAGCGTAACATTCCTGTTTTGTCATATTTTTCAAATCGTTTAATATAGCTCTCAGCATCTTTCTCTTCTGGGAATGAATAATAATCCGCATTTCCACCATGCTCCGTTCTATTCGCAATTTTTAATATTTGAACAATTGATGCACACTGTTTAAGTCCATAATCCTCAACCAAAAAGCTATCCAATTTGTTCAATTCTGACAGGACTTCATAATCGTACATAGAGCTACCTTCATCTTCAATCTTAAGTGATAACTCAAACGGACGAAGCCCCATAAATTCTTCATCAAAATATTTGTAGTCCTGTCTAAGCTTGCTGCTTTCCTTTAAATCTTCCAATAAAAAGTAATTACTTTCAACCTTCATTGTTCCAACAATACTAATAGCAAGCACAGCAATAAACGCAACAATAATCTTTTTATAATTTCCAAAAACCCATGCTAAACTTCGGTGCAAAATTGGATACCACGTGTTTTTCGTAAAACTTGTTTCTACTATTTTCGGTGGTTTTGATAAAATTAGCATTGCTGGCAACATAGTATATGCCAAGAAAAAGGCAATCATTACTCCCAAAGCAATAAAAATTCCAAAATCATGAATAGGCTTCATTCCCACAGTTAACAGCGTTAAAAAGCCTATTGCGGTTGTTATAGAGGTTAATAAAGTAGCAAAACCTATTTCCTTATACGCCACTTTTACTGCTGCTAATTTATCCTTCCCCAATCGCAGCTCATCAAAGTATTTTGTCACTAAGTGAATAACATCCGACATAGCTACCACAAAAATGATCGACGGCAACACGGTTAAAACCAAATTAATAGGTTGCCCAATTGTTCCCATAAAACCAACTATCCACAACATAGATGTTGATACAATAGCCAGCGGAACAAGTACGCCCCAAACAGATCGAAACATCAATACCAAAAAGATAATAATGAGCACAAATGAAAGCCCTATAAACAATATTGTCTCAAATTGCATGGCTTCAATGTAGAAACCTAAACCGATTGCTCTACCCGCATATTTATAATCAGTATATTCAAAATCAGCTAATAAATCATCAATGCTTGCTTTTAGTACGTCACAATCTGCCTTAGACAAATAGGGCCTGTGCTTTATAAAAATCATTAATGCCTGCGCATCTTTACGAATCATTAAACCTGCTAATTCTGGTCTTTCAAAAATTCGTATAGAATCAGCTGCATACTGTGATGGATCTTCAATATTTAAATAAGGACGTTTAAATATTTTTGGAGAAAAAGAAGCCTTAACATAATCATCCATGTGCGTTAAACTCTGCACCGACTCTATTAAACTATCCTCTGCTAATGCATCAACAAAACGGTTAGTTTTCCTTAAAAAGTCTTGATCAAATACAGACCCTTCGTTTTCTAAGGCTATAAAAACAAAATCGTTATCGGTCTCAAACCTTTCTCTATGCTCTGCAAGGAATTCTGTCGCTGGATCATTATCAGCAAAAAACGCCTCAAAATCATAATCAAAGCCTATATTTTGGACATTATAGAGAAAAAATGCAGAGACCATTGTAAGCCCTATAAGAAGAAATCGAGAAATTTTTTTAAATCTTACCAACCTAATTGTCTATTGTTTCGTTAACAAATTGTAGATTTGAACTTATCAAATCAAAAATTTTGACAAATTTAAAACGAAATTTATGAAAACACCTTTACTTTTAATGGTAATTTCTGCGGGATTTTATGGAAATGCGCAAACAATTAACCTTTCGGATACGCTTTCGAGTGGTGATTCACAAACATATTATGTGCTTGACAGTAACGCAACTGCGTACGCTGACGTTACCGGAGCTGGTGTAACTTGGGACTATAATAGCATTGGAGGATATGGTATCGCTCCAAACATCAACAGTGTAATACCTGGAGAAACTAGTGACTTTGGAGATGATTTCCCTGCAGCAACTTATGCGGAAAACTTCGAAAACAGTATCCATACATTTTTCACAAATGATCCTGGAGCAAGTGAAGTGATCGTTCATGGATTCGTTTTCCAAGAATTATCAAACGATTTCATTATTAAATATGATATCAATCCACTAATCTCTTACAAGTTTCCAATGACATTGGGAATGACTTATGATGATGACATCCAAGGAACTGCTACTTTACCTTTAGCTGGTGATGTTGCGATTGAAGGATCTGCAACTGTTACTGCTGATGGAACAGGAACATTAATTGTTGGATCATCTTCATATACAGATGTAATTAGAGTTCACACAATTGAAGTTTCAGAAGGAATCATTTTAGGTTCTCCTGCAATTATTACTCGTGAAAGCTATGTTTATTATGATTTAGCTGCAGACAATATGCCAGTATTCATTCACGGAAGTGTTTTAGCTGAGCTAGGTGCTGGTGGAGACTTTGGATTTACTGCTGTTTATTCAATTGACAATATCACTGATATGGTTGGAGTTGAAGAAACTACAAATGAAAAATTAGATTTATCTGTTTATCCAAATCCAACAACTGGAAACTTTGCAACAATTTCAACTGTTGAAGGAACAGAATCATTGACAATTTTAAACTCTCTAGGACAAGTTGTTTCAACTTATAACAATCCTAGTACTCAAGTTAAGGTTGACGTTTCTGACCTAAATAGAGGAGTTTACTTCGTTCAAGCGATTAAAGGAAGTGCAACAAGAACTGAAAAATTCGTCGTTAAATAAACAACGAATTAATCAAAATATTGACGCTCATCCTTACAATAGGATGAGCGTTTTTTTATGCATACAAATGAAATCATAGGTGAAAATTTAACTAATTTTGTACAGTGAAAGAAGAAATTCAAAAAGCAGTAGATGTTATTAGAAATGGAGGAGTTATCCTCTACCCTACAGACACAATATGGGGCTTAGGATGCGATCCTAAAAATGAGGATGCTCTTGATAAGCTTTTGAACATCAAAAAACGAGCTGCAAATAAAAGTTTAATTGTATTAGTCAACAATGAAGGGCTTTTGCAACGTTATGTTAAAGATATACCAGACGTTTGTTATGATTTGATTGACTATGCAGAAAGACCGCTAACAATTGTTTATCCATATGGACAATATGTATCGCAAAAAGTGTTAGGCGCAGACAACAGCATTGCTGTTAGAATTACCAAAGATCCTTTTTGTGTACAGTTGATACAAAAATTAAAACATGGACTAGTTTCTACTTCAGCTAATATTTCAAACCAGACTTACATCAACGACATTGACAAATTGCCGGCAGACATTAAAGATAATGTTGATTATATTGTAAATTTGCCACTTAAAAACGACAAACAACCGCCCTCTCAAATCATTCGAATTGGAGCGGATAGTGAAGTCACAATAATTAGAAAATAAATTGAATTTAAAAGAACACATAGCGCATCAAATATTTACTACCATTAGCGAAGTAGCTGCAGAAAAAGGTACTTCAGCATTTGTTATTGGTGGATTTGTACGCGATTTAATATTGGACAGACCTTCAAAAGATATTGATGTAGTTGTATTAGGAAGCGGTTTAGAAATGGCTGAACACGTTGCTAATAAACTCGGCGTTAAAAAAGTAGCTTATTACAAGAATTTTGGAACTGCTGCTTTTATTTTTGATGATTTAGAAATTGAATTTGTTGGTGCTCGTAAAGAGTCTTACGAAAGAAATTCACGTAAACCAATTGTAGAAAATGGTTCTTTGGCAGATGACCAAAACCGCCGTGACTTCACGATTAATGCATTAGCTATAAGCCTGAGCAAAAGCTCATTTGGTGAAGTAGTTGATCCTTTTAATGGACTTGAAGATTTAAAAAAGAAAATCATTCGTACACCACTTGATCCTGACACAACCTATTCAGATGATCCGTTACGTATGTTACGAGCAATTCGCTTTTCTTCGCAATTAGGGTTTAAAATAGAAAATGAATCTTTTGATGCTATCAAAAGAAATGCTAAACGACTTGAGATTATTTCTCAAGAACGGATAACAGATGAACTGAATAAAATTATCCTTTCAAATACTCCTTCAAGAGGTTTTAAACAGCTTTTTGACACGCAATTGCTGCATGAATTTTTCCCAGAGATGATTGCCTTGCACGGCGTTGAAGTTATTGACAACAAAGGACATAAAGACAACTTTTACCATACGTTAGAAGTACTAGACAATATTTCAGAAAACACTGATGACCTATGGTTGCGTTGGGCGGCTATCATGCATGATATTGCTAAACCAAACACCAAACGCTTTAATAAAAAAGTGGGTTGGACCTTTCACGGGCATGAAGAAATTGGCGCTAGAATGACTAGCAAAATTTTCAAAAGACTCAAGCTTCCGTTGGATGCGAAAATGAAATTTGTTGAAAAGTTAGTTCGACTGCATTTGCGTCCAATTGCCTTAGTCAATGGAAGTGTGACAGATACAGCTGTTCGTCGTCTTTTATTTGAAGCCGGAGATGATATTGACGATTTAATGACGTTATGTAACGCAGATATTACGTCAAAAAACGAAATGAAGGTACAAAAGTACCGCCGTAACTTTGAGAATGTTCGCCGCAAACTAAACTCGGTGGAAGAAAAAGACAATATCCGTAATTTTCAACCCCCAATTTCAGGAAAAGAGATCATGGATATTTTCCAAATGGAACCTTGCAAACAAGTAGGAATCCTGAAAAACGAAATTAAGGAAGCTATTTTAGAAGGCAAAATTCGAAACGATTACAATGATGCTTATACGTTTATGCTTGAGCAAGCTGAACAGATGGGAATTGTTACAAAAAAGCGTCAACAATAGCCCGTATCTCAACGTTTTTGTGTGGAAAACTAAAAAAAAATGGTATTACGCTCGTACCATAATCGATTATCTTAGCTAATTAAGAAACAATACCCCCATTATGATTGGACGACTGATCAAGAAAAAACTAAACGCGAACAAACTCGCAAATGTCTTCGTAAACTCTCTGTTGGAAGCAACTGAAAATGGTTTTGAAGATGTTCGCGCAATGATTAATGAAGACAGTGCCTTTGTCTCTAATCCAGACGTCAGTGATGAGTCAATGGATAAATTTTTAATGGTCATTATTGTTGGAAATCTACGTTTTTTAGATGATCATTTTGAGGTGAGCGAGGCAAAAGAAATTCGGACTCAAATCGTTCGTAAATTCGCCAATATCTACGAATTGGAAGAACATGATTTTGAGCAAATCATTCAAAAATACGATACGTTTGTATCTAGAGTGAACCATCCTTCTAAGAACACTTTATACGGCATGTCTAAGGCAGTTTTTCACAAGTTTCAGCTCAATGATCACCAAGAGTCGTATTTTAAAAATATGCGCACCCCTAACCCATTATTCTTAAAAAGAATGGATGAAGTAATGATGAACTTCTTATGGGATTGGGATGAATTCTTTAAGAAGCATAAAATGAGTTTTGGACATTAAATAACTGTCCTTAGGTTTTATTGTTATTTAGTCTTAAAATTTCTTGATTTTTATTCTGATTACAGTCTTCGGTAAGTTGAATGCATTAAATTTATTAGAACAACTCAATAAGATTTGAAAGACTATTATCAAATACTTGGACTACCTAATTATTCTAAGCATAATCAAATTGCTAAGTGGCATATAGATTTGACCAATGTTTTCATTTCAGATCGTCACCAAGGTGAGCACATTACTGCTACTTTTGAACTTCAAACAGAAGCCTATTACTTACTTAAAAATTCAAAACGAAAAGCACGTTACGATAAGTTACATGCCTTAAAATTTAGAAAAAAGTCTAAAAATCTGAACAAAACAGGACTAAAGTGGGAAAAAGAAACGGAAGAAGACATCAAAGTAGCTTCAGAGTCTGCAAAAGAATTGGCTCAACTAACAAACGCTGAATTATCAGATCGTAACTCTAATTTAGAAAAACACTCCAAATTTGGATTAGCTCGGAATATCACAGGTGGAATTCTTGAATTTCTGCACTTCTTCATATCAATATAACTACCATTAGCCGTGGCGCCAATTGTACTTAGTGAATTGATTCTTCTTACAGATTCTGATCAATCACATAGATCATAGCAGCCATAGCAGCTGCGCCAAGTTCTAATTCACGCTTATTTACATTTTCAAAAACATCTGCTTCTGAATGGTGAAAATCGAAATAGCGCTGAGAATTAACCGCCATTCCCAACTGCAACATTTCAGGATAATAATTGCGCAATGGACCAATATCTACTCCGCCATAACCAGGATTAAATTTGAGTAAATCGTAAGGCTTTAGCAATTCGGCAAACTGACGCACAAACTTAATTTGATTCTCATTACCAACTATATCAAAACCCATTGGTAAAAAACCGCCGCGATCAGTTTCAATAGCACAAATATGCTTCTCTTTATTTTCTGCGGCAATTTCAGCATAGCTTTTTCCACCAAAATTTCCGTTCTCTTCATTCATGAATAAAACACAACGTAGCGTATGATTAGGTTGATAACCCAATTCTTTTAAAATGCGCAAGGCTTCAATTGAATGTACAATTCCGGCTCCGTCATCATGTGCTCCTTCTCCAACATCCCAAGAATCAAGATGTCCTCCAAATGTAATTATTTGATCATCCTCACCCCCCATCATTTCTCCAATCACATTGTATGACACCTCATCTGGAAAAAAACGACAATCCATCTCCATTTTTAAAGTAACCGTGCCTTTTGCTAACCATTCTACTAACCTATCAGAATCAACGGTACTTATTGCAGCTCCTGGCACAGGTAAAACGTCCTTGTCATAATGCATAGAACCAGTATGCGCATGCTCATCAGTAGATGATGCCATGGAACGAATAACTACGGCCTTTGCATTTAACCTTGATGCTACATTGGTACCTTCCCAACGTTGATCAACGCATGCGCCATAGGCTTTAAACGTTTGAATCATTTTTTGATCAAATGGCCGGTTAAAAAAGACTATTTTTCCACTAATTTCTGCTGGAGTTAAACTTTCCAACTCTTGAATAGATTCAACTTTCACAACCTCTCCAGCAATCAAACCACTTGTTCCAACAGAACCTCCTAACGCAAGAATATTTAATTTTGCAACCTCTCCTGCCTCATTCATAATCCAAGCAGCTTCAGTATTCCCTCGCTCCCAATGCGGCACTTTTATCTCTTGCAAATAAACATGATCAAAAGCATAACTTTCCATGAGGTTCTTCCCCCACTCAATAGCCATTTCAGCCTCTGCAGACCCCGTAATACGTGCTCCAATATCTTTACATAACGAACGTAAATTCTCATATGAATGACCTTGTTCGAGTGCCATATCATAGATTTTACGTACAAAAACAGAATCTTCATTTGCAAAACTGAACGTGCTACTAACTATAGCGAGTAGGAATAATAATTTCTTCATTCAAAATTTATTTAATCCTAAAGATAATGAAATAAAAAATTTACTTTGAATTCTTATGACGAATGGTTGGATTCTAATTCCAGATATTTTCAATCATTGAAACATGAAAACTATTAATGCGAATTGGTGTACCTCCTCTATTCCACAGGCTAATCTTTAAATCATCTGTTGGTAAAATATAGGGCGGTATTTTAAAGGCAAAGTATCCCTTGTTTTCTTTTGAGCTTAGTATCATTACCTCTAAATCATGACCAATCCACATATTTTCTCCTCTATGCATAATCGTTTCTCCTTCTCTTTCTCCAGTTAGAGCGACTGTTAACTGATCTCCCTCTTTCAATAATGCAATCACTTCAACTTTGAGGTAATAATGATCAGTTCCAGTTAAATCACTCTTGTTAAACAAATAGGATGGACCATATTGATGCAAGCTATCTAAATGATAACCATAATCTCCTTTTGTTTGAGCAATTACTAACCCATCATCATATTGCCAATGTTCAGATGCTTCAAGCTCGTTAAACTTAGCAACTAATTTTTGAGCTCCCGGCACCTGCTCTTTCTCCCCTCTTTTCATCAAAAACACACTCCCGTTATTATAGCATTGGTAGTCCACCACAACGGGATAAAACTCTTTCACCGTTTCAAAAATATTTACCAATGTCAAACGAGACGAATAACCAATCACACAATATTCTTCCTCACGTGTCAAAAGTTCATTTCGTAATTTATGATCATCATCAAATTCAATATTTGTCCAATCAAAATCGATAGAATCTCCGCCCCATTCATCAACATAAAAATTGATGTAATTGGAATTATTTAGATTGTAAACGGTATAAATATTCTCGGCGCCGAACTCCTTATTCCAATTCGCCATTTTAATCCCCGGCTCTTTAAAAAGCGCATAATGCACATTACTATACAAGTTTTTTTCAACCAATGTTGATCCTACACAAACAGTCATAATAGCAATTAGTAAAATATTCGTTCTAGGAATTTTACTTAAAACCACCGCCACAAGAAGTAAGAAAAACGGAAATGCGAAAAGCATTACTGGAAATTTTAAAATGGGGGTTGAAACGTAGGACAATACGTGTCCAACAATATAAATTCCAAAAAACCACATTATAGGCAATGCTAAGTTCCGCTTTGAAAAAGGTAGACGATCCGATTTCAAGAAGTAGCCTATTCCTACCCCAACGGCTAAACAGACAACAACTATCCAGGAATCATTAAATGCATGATACAAAAACTGAAACAACCAATCCGCTTCCGGTGGAGCCAACCATTGTAATCCTCCTACACTTAAATGATATACCGTTATTGAATAATGTGGCAAAAACAATAAAATTCCTAATCCTCCGGCAACAACATAGTATTTAAAGTTGTTTTTATTCAAAAAAAATAAACCAGTAAAACCTATAAAGCCAACAAATAGAAAAGTAAAGTAATGTGTATACATGCCCGCGGCAAATAAAACACCTAATAAAATTGAATTCCGCCACTTTCGCTCTTCACTAAACAACACTTTATAAAAATAGAGTCCCACCAAGAGTGAAATAAGTAAACCAGGACTATAGGGACGCGCAAATTCCGAATTCATAATTGGGAAATATAGCACCGCTAACAAGCCAGCAGCCAACAAGCCCACCTTTCTATTAAACCACTCTTTACCAATTAAAAAAAGAACAAAAATTGCCGCCGTACCAAAAAGCACAAAAGGAAACCGCATAGCCAATTCGCTTTTTCCAGCAATCATTGACCAACCTTTCATAAAAACCTGCACTCCTGCTGGGTGCATGTCATCATTTTGAACACCAAATTCTAATAAATCGGAAAAATTAGTATAGCGCAGTCGACTCACCGCACTTAATTCGTCATTCGAATATGAATGAGTGAAAGAAATTGTAAAACGCAATGTAAATCCTACTAAAAGGATTAAGATAATATCAATATTGCGCTTCCACCAATTCATTTTATTCTAATAGTCGTTGTCGAGCTACTTCATACATCATTATCCCTGCAGACACTGAAACGTTTAAAGAATCAATTGTACCAACCATTGGAATTCTTGCTTTAATGTCTGCTTCTGATAAAATCTTCATACTCACACCATCTTCCTCAGATCCCATAACAATTGCTAAAGGAACCGTAAAATCGGCTTCATATAAATGTGATTTAGTTTTTTCAGTACTCGCTGCAATTTGCACACCGCTCTCTTTAAGCATATGAATAACTGAACTTAAATCATCTACTTTACAAACTGGAATTTTATTCAATGCTCCAGCCGAAGTCTTAATGGCGTCCGCCGTAACAGAAACACTATCCTTATTAGGAATTATGATTGCATGAACACCAATACATTCAGCCGTACGAGCAATTGCACCAAAATTCCGAACATCAGTCAATCGATCTAAAATTAAAAACAATGGAACCTCTCCTTTATCATAAAGCTGATCCAAAATTGGACTAATCTCTTGATAACGAATAGGAGAAACCTGCGCTATTACACCTTGGTGATTTTTACGCGTCATTCTGTTCAATTTATAAATTGGAACGAATTGTAAATTGTACTTTTTATTCGCTAACTCCTCTTTCAACTCTTTAAA
>CAKZPK010000051.1 GCA_937139035.1 uncultured Crocinitomix sp.
AAGATAATGCCTCTCCGCGTGCAACTTTTATTTGCTCTTCTACCAAGTCTAACCCTGTAATCATTTCTGTTACTGGATGCTCAACTTGTAAACGCGTGTTCATTTCTAGAAAGTAGAAATTTTTGTCTTTATCTAATAAAAACTCAACTGTCCCTACTCCTTCGTAATTACATGAACGTGCTACATTAATTGCAGCAGCTCCCATTTCAGCCCTTAAAGCTGCATCAACAACTGGAGAAGGTGCTTCTTCCACCACTTTCTGGTGTCTTCTTTGAATAGAGCATTCACGCTCATTTAAATGCAATACATTGTCATGTTGATCGGCAATGATTTGGATTTCGATATGTTTAGGTTGCTGCACGAACTTTTCAATAAATACTGCTCCATTTCCAAAAGAAGAAATAGCTTCAGAAACAGCACGATCAAATTGGCTTTCAAATTCCTCATTGTTTTCTACCACTCTCATTCCTTTCCCTCCACCTCCGGCAGAAGCTTTAATCAAAATTGGATATCCAATTCCTTTAGCAATTTTTTTCCCTTCGGCTATATCCGTAATTTCCTCATCCGTTCCTGGTACCATTGGCACGTCGAATGCTTTCACGGCTTGTTTAGCATCTAATTTATCCCCCATCACATTAATAGCCTCAATTGAAGGACCGATAAACTTAATCCCCGCATCTTGCACGCGTTGAGCGAACGTTGAATTTTCAGACAAAAACCCGTAAGCCGGGTGAATTCCATCCGTATTGGTTTGAACAGCTACGTTAAGTACCTTATCCATGTTTAAATAACTTTCTGAGGGAGTAGCTTCACCTATGCAATACGCTTCATCAGCATATTTAACAAAAGGTGCATCTGCATCTATATCTGAATAAACTGCCACACTAGAAATATTCATTTTTCTGAGTGTTTTCATTATTCGCAATGCAATTTCGCCTCTATTTGCTACCAATACTTTTTTCATGCTTTAACTATTAATTAATTTCAAATTCTTTGTCTTTCTTGCCAGTTTTGCCTGCCTTAACGGAATGTCGTTTCGATCAACTGCAAGTGTAATTACTTCGTTTGCCTCAGGGTTATTTGTTTTAGGTTGGATTGTTATTCCCAACTTAGTCGTATCCTCTGAAGGCAAGTCTTTATTCAAATTTTCTCTTGCCCCTTTAACAGGCTTCTTTTTACCGTTCGATTTATCTTTTTTCAAATCAACATCATTTTCTTTTTTACGGAAAATATTAAGGAAACCTTGCAATAATCTTGATTCTCTCCAAGTTCCAAACGTTTCTTCATAATGTAAACTTACCCCTTGCGTAAAAGGTCCTTTTTCTGCATCTGTTCCATGGTTTGACTCATTAAATGCATTTACAGTAAAGGTACCATCATCATTCAATTTATATTCAACTCGAATATCTCCAATTAATCCATTGGTTTGATCCTCACCAGTTACTACTCCTAAACTTGTGATGATAGTCAATTTATCTCCTAAATCTCTTTCGTAATTTACACTTCCTCCATCTCCAATATCAACTGTTAAACCTTGATCAAAGCTTTCTAAGATTCCGTTTAGCTGACTTTCCATTGCTTTTTCAAATGCGCTTCCGTTTCCACTTGATTTCCCATTGGTGGAGATGAAACGATCCAAAGCAACAAGTGCAAAGAATTGTTTACTTAAATTATCTGCATTCCCTTTAATGTTAGCTATAGCATCTTGACCGTCGCGATTAGCATCTGGTGCAGAAATATCAAAAGTAATTTCAGGATCCATTAATTTACGTTGCATTACCAATGTTGCATTAACTGACTCTTTCGTTTTACTAACATCTTTAGCTCCTAATGGCATTATTGGTTCTAACGAGGTGTTTGTATTGTACGTGGCTTTAATATCGATAATGGCATCATATGGTGATTTGGTCCATTTTAACGAGCTATTTTCTTCAATACTAAATTCCTTTTTCACCAATCCCTTCACATTCATCTTATACTTTCCTTCCAAAATAGTATAATCACCAAACATGTCCATTTCACCAAATTCGTCCACATTAAGGGTTAGTTTACCTTCTCCTTTATCCACTTCTATTTGATCTTCATAAATAGGATCAAAAACGATTGTTGCTTTGGTCTCTTTTCTAATATCAAAATTCATATTCATGATTAAACCAGATGTTTCTAATTGGTCTGGATTATCATTAATAGCTGCGAGGTTGATTACTGGTACAATTGAATCGTAAACAATGAATGAGGACTCCTCTAAATCTCCTGTTCCATACATGGCCAATTTAATATCTGTTCCAGGTTCTGTAGTTGCGTTTACTGTAATTTCAGTGATTCCTTCATATCCAAAAATATTTACGTCTCCAGTAATGTATGCCTTTCCATAATAAAAATCTCCATCCTTATAATAAGTATCCATCACTAAGAATCGATTTGAAACTAATGGGCCTTCCATATCTAAAGTAATATCATAATTCCAATCTTTCCAATCATAATGATAAATCTGCATGGATGCAATTGCATTATTCCCTTCTTGATCGGTTACATTCATATAATCCACAATTATTTCATCATGACCAAAGTTTATTCCTCCAGATGCGCCAAATGTTACATTAAACATTGGTACTTTCACATTCGCTGTTACAACATCCAGTTTACCATCAATAATTGGATCTGATACTTCACCTGATATATTTAGTTTACCATTTAAAATCCCAGCAATGTTTGTATACAAATCAGGATCTGAAAATGCATTTAAGAAACCAATATCTGTATAATCAAAAATGAGATCAAGATTAATATTATCGCGTTCTTTTTCTGTAAAGTAATTTCCAGCAAATTTAAATGTCTCTTTATTATCTCTTTTTAGATTCCCTCTTATACCAACACTATTGCTTTCTTTATTCCACTTACTATCCACCAATAAATCTCCAACTAATTCTCCTTCTACAAATAAACCTTTAACATCTGAAACAGACATAAAACGAATGTTATTGTAAACATCTGAAACTCCTCCTTGAATATTTAATATACCACCTAAATCAATGCCGCCCGTTAATCCATTTAACGCTTCCAAATCAAAATCTTTCACTTGGAAATAGAGCCAATCTTTAGGGTCATGAGATACCTTACCATGCAAGTCGACCAAATGATCGCCGTTGACAATTTCAAAATCTGTAAATTCAAAAATGTCTTTATTCCAGAGGAGTTTTGAATCTGGGTTAATATCCCACTTTTGAGATTTCAAGAAGAAAAATGACGGTTTAAATTCGGTAACAACATCTTTATTTTCTTGAAGATGTGTGTTAAATGCAAATAAAGCAGGTTCAACATTCCCCAAAGCATCCCACCCAATGTTGGTTGAAAATTTATTATTTTTCACATAACAAAATAAGGCCGCATTGGAAACTCCTAAACTATCACTTAGTTCAACCTTTGAAATTTGATATTGGATATTTGCCCGAACACTATCAAAATAGCTTACTAACTTAATATCTGTAAACTTCATTCCTTCATAAGTTATTAGGTCTGAAGCAATATCTACATTTAGCTTAATCTTGTCCGAATTATAAGAAGAACGTACTCTTGAATCTTCTGCAACATAAATATCTTCCTCTAAAAACTGAAAGAAAGGGTTTACATTTTTCAAGTCTATCTCTAAATCAAAAAACTCATTTTTAGTTTTACTAATATCAACAGGAGCTACAATATTACTTGCTACTCGAGATAACTGATTTTGAACGACAGGCCACATGTCAAGCAAATCATATTTACCCGTTAATCTTAAATCCAACAATTCAGATGTTAATGTAATACTATCTGAAAGAGGGTCTCGATCAATATCCAATCGTAAACTATCTAACTCAAAATTAATCTCATCCTCTTGGTAAGCGAATCCTTCAATAAATACAGAGCCATCAATTGTTTCAAGCGAAGATCCTGCAATTTCTACATGTACTTTTGATTTTAATTTTTCAATTACTCCATCTGTTCTATTGTTTAATTTTGAAAGTACAGCACTATCAATCAAAACATCAAACTTGAATTTCATTTCTCCTTTCAAATCAACCGATCCGTCATAATGCAAGGCTAGATTATCATCTTCAACATCAATAACACCATCAAAAACCTCTTTCGCAAAACGTCCTTCACGAATATTAATTCCTTGATAGCTATAATCATTGAGTACAATTTCTTCAAATTCCCCTTTGAACTTAATATCCATTTCATCCATATTTAGTCCTTTGGATCCTTCACCAATAGACAAATAGCCTGTCGTTTTTCCAAGCATACTGTTTCCTGACAAGGCGCCCAAATCTAAATTCGTAACCTGAATATCTTTCCAAAGTCCTTCTTTCCCCGATTTATAATAGTAAATGTCTTCTCCGTCTTTCTTATAGAAATTAAGCCCATATTCAGACGAGACATTTCCTAGACCCGAAGTTAAATCACCGTCTACCTGAAAATCATTTAAATAACCTGTAAAGTGACCATTTTTTAATTGAATTAAACCTGCACTCGCCATTGATGGTGGCAGGTTAAGATAATCATCTCCGCCCAAGAAAGGGGTTAACTTTAACTGCTGTACATCAGATACGGTGGTTTGGAAAAGAGCAATATTATCTTGGAAAAACGCATCCTCTGGATGATCTAAATCTGGTATTTGAAAACTACCCCGAATAATCGTTGAATCAAGTAGTGTAATGTCAGTATTTCCTAACTTCATACCGTATACATGTCCTGATATATCAATATTATTCAAGTTTACTTTGGCATCCATCCCTTGAATTGCAGGAACAAAATAACCTACATCTACTAAATCTAGTTTAGTGTCTCGCACATTTCCATTAATGGAAACTTTATGAACAAAATCAGAAAAATCTTCGGCTCCATTTGGCGTCAACAATTCTAAATTATCAGAAATTAAAACCGAGTTATTAAATCCAAGAACCAAATTATCTAAACCAATTCGTGTAGGGCTATAAGATGCATCTGAAGAAAACTTAGTTAAAACTAAACCACTGCGTTCCTTAAAATGAAGGTCTTTTATTTTAGCCTTAATGACTCCAGCCTCCATTCCGAACTCAGAAAATTCTCCACTTAAATTTTGAATGCCCAAGTTTGAATAATCGATTCCATAATCAAGCGGCCTGCTATTCTGATCTTCATAAACAAAATTGATATTGGTTAATGCTATTTTTTGCACATTCACCTTAAAATCTGAAGAGGCCGTTGTATCCACTTCGTCACTTGCAAAATAATCAACAATATGTTGGAAATTGAACGTAGTGTCGCCTTTATACTTTTTTAAGTTGACGTTGGCATTTGTTAAAGCCACCTCATCAATATCTACAAAGGATTCTTTAAAACTGAAATCAGCAATGTTTATGCGGATATCCTCAGAATACAATAAGGTGTCTTTGATTTTATCTTCAACATAGACGCCTTCAATATCCACCAAGTCAAAAAAGACAATATCAACCTTATCAATACTTACTTCCGTTTGAAATTCGCCAGAGAGATAAGAGGCAACTTGCTGCGCTAAAAATGTTTGAAACCAAGAGGTTCGAATACCAAAAGCAAAAATAATCAAAAACAAGATGATCAATTCTACCAAAACATGGATAGAAGCACCAATTCCTTTCAGTATTTTCTTTAGTTTTGCGATTTCAATTAATTTTTGATAAAAATACTAAATTGAACGGTAAAGACACCATAATATTGGGAATAGAATCTTCATGTGACGACACTTCCGCAGCCATAATTAAAAACGGTAAAGTATTGTCAAATATTGTAGCAGGACAGAAAGTTCATGAGCAATACGGCGGAGTGGTTCCTGAACTGGCTTCCAGAGCGCATCAGCAGAACATTATCCCTGTAGTTGACGCCGCATTAAAAACAGCCAATATTAACAAAACAGAACTGGACGGAATTGCCTTTACAAGAGGTCCTGGTTTATTAGGTTCTTTAATTGTAGGAACTAGTTTTGCAAAAAGCTTTGCTTTAGGACTGGACATTCCGTTGGTAGAGGTTAATCATATGCAAGGCCATATATTAGCCCACTTCATTCAAAACGACACCGAGCGCTATCCTCAATTTCCATTTATTTGCATGACGGTTTCTGGCGGACATACGCAAATCGTTTTAGTAAAGGATTACTTTGAAATGGAAATTTTAGGTCAAACAATTGATGATGCTGCAGGTGAAGCATTTGACAAAGCCGCGAAAATTATGGGGCTTCCCTACCCTGGTGGGCCTTTAATTGATAAATACGCGAAGCAAGGTGATCGAAAAAAATTTCCATTTCCAGTTTCAAACTTGGCAGGTTATAATTTTACATTTAGTGGGTTAAAAACAAGTATTTTATATTTTTTGAAAAAGGAGATGGCTAAGAATCCTCAATTTATTGAAGAGAACTTGGCAGATATTTGTGCTTCCTATCAATCAACTATCATTCAATCCTTATTCAAGAAGTTAGTTAAAGCAACTGCTGATTATAATATTAAAGACGTTGCTATTGCAGGCGGTGTTTCTGCCAACTCTTTATTGCGAAGTGAATTAGAACGAATTGGCACACGTGAAAACTGGAATGTTTTTATTCCAAGTTTCGAATACTGTACGGACAACGCCGCAATGATTGGCATTGCTGGTTACTATAAATTTTTGAAAGGTGAATTTGCCGGACAAGACGTTGTTCCAAATGCGCGGTTGAAATTTTAAGCTTTTTTTTCGCTGGAGCACCAACTCTTTAAAGCAATTGAAAATGTCACACCACTAGATTAAATCGCTAACTAACAGCAAATTAAAGAGCACCCCAACCTTTTTCCAAAATGATTTAAGCCTTAATATTGGTTTTTATCCGTCCGTTTGTGTCATTAACTTTGGTCATTATTCATCCTAAAACATTAAAAATGAACACACTATTAAAAAAACAAAATTTATTTTTCTTGATATTATGCCTTATTTTTAGCATCAACTCAAGTGCATCAGAAACGGACCTGCAACTTCAAAAGTCAGCTGACTTAGATTCGAGTTATATTGATCCTTGTCCAATTGGACTGACTTTCGTCTATACCATTATCGATTCCGACAGTGGAGCCGTAGTTTTCCTTCCTCTTATTGACTACGATTATACATTATTGCATGCTGGATTTGAAATTTTGAAAATGTCTTGGGATTTTGGAGATGGTGCAACCATGTTAGCGAATGACGTAAGTTATATGGGACATATCTATGAAACGCCTGGAACATACGAGGTTTGCTATACCATTTGGACAACTAATGGCACCGATTGCTGTCAGGAAACCTATTGTGAAAAAATTGTCATAGAAAGTGCTGATCCATGTGCTTTTTTAGATAGATTCAAGATCGTTATGAACGGAGATTCAACTATTTTCGTAGCCTCAGGTTGGTATGGTGAAGGGTATCAATCAGAGAAAACGAAACATTATTGGGATTTTGGGGATGGAACAACCTCTAATGGTAAATTTAGAGAGCATATTTACGCTTCACCTGGTACTTATTTAGTGAGGTTAACTTCTTTCTATTTTAATGAGGATAGAGATATTTGCTGTACATCCACGAAGGTAAAGTTCATTACAATTGTAAATAATGTAATTCCAGGAGACCAAGAAGAGGGTTCTGGAGATGCAAAACAAGAAACCAACCAATCACTAAACATATCACCTAACCCTTCTAATGGTCAATTCACATTAACTTCTGAATCTGAAATTCCGATCCAAACAATTACCGTACATAATCAAACTGGAGGTGTCGTATATAATCAAGAAAATTCTGACGGAAGTTTTAGCAGAAAAATAGACCTTTCAGAACTAGATTCAGGCATTTATTTTGTTATTGTAAATCAAGCAGACGAAGCAAACAGAACATTCAACCGAATTGTGATCAAATAAAAAAGTTTTAAAACAAAATGCCCCTTTCAAAAAAAATCGAAAGGGGCATTTTTATATTGATACAAGCCTTTATTGCGTTATAACAGCCGTTTTTAATCCAAATTTTTCTTCTGCCATAACAGAAATATACTCACCAATTGCTAACGAAGCAGTTGCAGCTGGCGATGGTGCATTTAAAACATGAATGCTATCCTCTGTATGTTCAATTCTAAAATCATCACGCGTATCTCCGTCCGCGCCTAAAAGCAATGCACGTACTCCAGATCGACCTGGTTTAATATCATCCATTGTTAAATCTGGAATCATAGTTTGCAATGTTTTTAAGAAAAGGCGTTTAGAAAATGCACGGCGATATTCGTTAATTCCGAATTTCATATTGCCAAAAAACAATTTCCAAGTTCCACCATATGACAATGCATCAAATGTATCTTTCCAGCTAAAATCAGTTTTGCCGTATCCTTCCCGCTTAAAAGTGAACACTGCATTAGGCCCACATTCTGTTTCGCCATTCGTCATTCTTGTAAAGTGAACGCCCAAAAATGGAAAGTCAGGATTAGGGACAGGATAAATCAAGTGTTTTACTTTATGTTTAGCTTGATCTGTCAACTCATAATAATCACCTCTAAAGCCAACTACTTTTTCCTTTAGCTTTACTTTATCCGCTTTCGCCATTCTATCCGCCTGCAATCCTGCACAAAAAATCAATTTCTTTGCATTCAATACCTTTCCTTCTGTAACTACCTCTTTATAACCTGCTTTATCGTTAATAGCAATTACTTTTTCGCCTAAAACAAGTTTAGATTTTGGCTGTTTTCCTAAAGCAACCTCAGCCATTTTCTCAGTAGCACCTACAAAATCAATAATACCTGTACACGGAACGTAAATTCCACCAATGCTTTTAACATGCGGTTCAATTTCACGAACTTGGTCACCTGTAATTTTCTCAATTCCTTCTGTATTGTTTGCTTCACCATTAGCAAAAATCTTGTCCATAAAAGGCAATTCAGATTCTTTGGTGGCAACCACAACTTTACCGCACACATCATGATTGACGCCATATTCTTTTGAGAAAGCAACCAATTCGTGCCTTCCTTGCACACAATTTTTCGCTTTTAAAGAACCTGGCTTATAGTATAATCCTGAGTGTATTACTCCTGAATTGTGTCCTGTTTGGTGGTTCGCTAGTTTTGGTTCTTTTTCAACCAATACTATTTTCAAATCAGGATTCCGTAATTGCAATTTATACAAGGTTGCGGCACCAACGATACCACCTCCAATAATTGCAACATCAAATGTTTCTTTATTTTCCAATTTCAGTTAAATTTGGTACAAAATTAATGATTTTCTCGATAAGCAACCTTTCAAACGTAAAAGAACTATTTTGACCAAACTAAGCACTAAAAAATCACCTGCCATTTATTTCCCAAATTTGGATGCTGCACGATTTTTAGCAGCCTTTGCAGTTTTTATGCTTCACTTTTCAAATGAGCTACGCGGACTTTTTCCATCCATTAGTGAATCTATTATTTTTAAAGCTTTCTACTTATTTACCAGTAAAGGCAGTTTAGGCGTAAATTTTTTCTTTGTCTTAAGTGGATTTTTAATCACATTTTTGATTTTAAATGAGCAAAAGAACACAGGAAATTTTCATTTAGGTAAATTCTTAATTCGACGAACCCTAAGAATTTGGCCACTTTATTTTATCATTGGACTTATTGGTGTCGTTCTGTTTCCTCTTATTTTTTCAGATTATTTCACCTTACATGATCCGCTTTACTATTTTCTTTTCATGGCTAATTTTGATGAAATATGGAATGCCGGTAATGATTCTATCAATTTTTTAACTTCTCCATGGTCCGTTGCAGTTGAGGAACAGTTCTATCTATTTTGGGGAATAGCATTATTTGGTTTATTCAAATTGAAAGTGTTCAAACTAGAGGTTTTAATCGTACTCCTATATATTACATCATTCGTATTTCAATACTTTAATTGGTTGGATGAAAAGATTATCTATCATCATACTTTAGCAGTTTGTCAAGACATATTAATGGGTTCTTTTATTGGATTAAGTTTATTTAAAGGAAGAAACTGGATCAATAGAATTAAACAAATGCCCAAACTTGGCGTATTAGCCATTTATGCCCTTGGAATTATGCTATGCTTGGCCAAAAACAAGTTATTTGACGGGCAATTAATTATTATAGAGCGATCTGTACTTTCATTGTTTTTTGCATTTGTAATACTCGACCAAATAAGAGGAGATCATTCATTCTTTAAATTTGGAAAAATTAAAATATTCAACTATTTAGGCAAAATTTCTTATGGTATATATATGTATCACCTCGTAATCATGTATCTATTATTACGGTTTATTCCTTTCGAAAATTATTCGATTATGGCAGCTACAGGTATTTTCTTTTTATTGAGCGCTAGTCTAACATTTATGCTCTCAGATTTGAGTTACCGATATATCGAATCTAAATTTTTATCTTTGAAGCCAAAGCACAAGCATTAATGAAGAAACATTTCCTATTCTTATTTCTTATTCTGGCGGCAATAACCACCACCGCGCAAAACGATACCTCTAAAGTATCAGTAGTTAAGATAGATCCAACCCGAATAGGTGCGCCAATACAACCTGCACCAAAAACTACTTTTTTTTCGCGGGCATGGGCACCAATTGGATTGAGTTTAATCAGTATTGATTTAATGCGTGACTCTAGTAAATACGGTTTGCAAACACTGTCACGCTCATTTGTAGCAGACACTTTTCGTACTCACCTAGACGACTGGATTCATTATGCTCCAATTGTAACAATGTATGCCGCGGATCTTTTTCATGTTCCTGCTAAAAATACCGTTTGGAATCAAACTAAATTTTTGATCATGTCAGAGGCCATAACTGCCGGTATCGTTTGGAGTTTAAAACTTGGTTTAGGAATACAACGCCCGAATAACGGAGCTTATACGGCTTACCCTTCTGGACATACTTCTCAAGCATTTGTTCAAAGCCAAGTTCTTTTCAACGAGTTTAGAGAAACGGCGCCTTTATTAGCGGCAAGTGGTTTTCTATTTTCTACAACAACAGGTGCTTTGCGCATATTAAATAATAGACATTGGGTGCCAGATGTTTTACTCGGCGCAGGAATTGGAATGTTAGTTACGAATGCTGTTTATTATTTTGAGCCCCTCAAAAATTGGAATCCTTTTGAAAACATAAAAAAAAGAAACAACAATCACCAATTGAGTTTTGTTCCTAGCTTTCGTAAAGATTTTGTCGGGGGTTATTTGAAAATAGGGCTTTAATAATTAGAAGGATACAGGTTTATATTTGCCTAACACTATTTTCTTTATTAAATTTAGTGAAACTCCCCACATGAAAACTAATTCGAAATACCACGCTGTTCACCACGGTGTTATACTTGATATCTCTGATGAGAATTTGGTTCATCTTATATTTCCACAAGACCTGGACTTTGGTTTAAAACAAGCAAAGTCAATTGAAAGAATTATTTTGGAACAGATAGAATCAGAGAAGTTTACCATTATTTCTGATTTTACAGACAGCTTTGGCTCCATGACTAGTGAAGCGCAACGCTTTTTTGCTAACGAGGCTGAATCCATCAATCAAATTACAGCCTCTGCCATTATTGTCAATAATTTACCCATTCGAATTTTAGTCAAATTTTACCTCAACTTTTTTAAACCTATTTACCCAACCAAAATATTTGCTAATGTTGTGCTTGCAAAAGAGTGGTTTATGGAAGTTGAAAATCAAAACATCCAACATGCTTCTAATGTTGGATAATCTAAACAATTAAAAATTGTATTTTTGAATTAAATCAATCCATAAATATTTAATTCATGCAACTTGAAATTAAGGCATACGGAATATGTAATCTATCAGTAGTACCTGTTCGTTCCTCTGCTTCGGATGAAGCTGAAATAGTGACACAATTACTATTTGGAGACACCGTTGAGATCATTGAAAAAGGTCAACCTTGGATAAAAATTAAATTCGCTCAAGACAATTACGAAGGTTGGATGGATTTTAAACAGCTGACTTATATTGATCAAGAAGAATTTGAAAAAATCAGTAATAGTTCAACTCAATATTTACAAGACCCATTACTCACCATTACTGGACCAAGAGGTAAACAAAACATTATGCTAGGTTCTGCTTTAGTTAACCTAAAAGACGGAGCAATGATATTTGGCAATGAAATTTACACGGTTAATCAAACCATCAATGCTGGTAATCAAAGTTTGCTTCAAACCACAATGGGGTATTTAAACACGCCGTATTTATGGGGTGGCAAATCTATTTTTGGTATAGATTGTTCGGGCTTGGTTCAAAACATTTTTAAAGTGCATGGTACACTTTTACCCCGAGATGCATCACAGCAAGTAAACGCTGGAAAGCTGGTTGAATTTGCCGATCGTAAAGTTGGAGATGTTCCTTTTTTCATCAATGCGAAGGGTGTTGTTCACCACGTAGGTATTTTAACAACTGAGGATGAAATTATACATGCTGCTGGATCCGTACGTTTAGACTCATTCGACGAAAAAGGAATATTTAGAAAGGATTTAAATAAATACACGCATCATTATCATAGCATTCGAAGATACTAGTGCAAAAAACATGTATAAACTTATTATTCATGCTCCTCTAAGGGTTGTATTTCTTCCATCAAGCCATCAATAAGAACATCAAAAGTATCCGTATATACTCCATATCCGTAATTGGCTGTTGTATCTTCTGCGATCATTCCCACATCATCAACCATCCCTACAGGTTCCAATTCTCCTATAGTTTCAACACCAAATGGCGATTCGCAACCAGTAAATAATGTTAAACCGAATACAAGTACGCAAGCATATAAGAACTTACTTCTAAAAACTGGGATCGATTGATTTTCCCAAACATGATAATTCGTATTTACCATATTCAATTGGGCATTTGAAATATGTCCGCACGTTTTCTGCCCTGATCGTAATTTCAATATTTCCCGAATTTCTTCTGGTTGTTTTGCCGTAAAATCAATCACATCAAATTGACATTTACCGCAATAAGCACCTTTTTTTGTTGGTTGCATTTTGTTCCAATCTTCTGAACAAGGACTGGGTATTCCAATTTTAGATTTCATAGTTTCAATTTACATTATATACCTGAAAAAAGCAAAAGGTCACCCAAAACATGGAATTTAATTTAAAAAGAATTAGCTTTATAAAGCCCATGGAGGTTTTCAGTAAAATATTTTTCATTGCCACATCAGGACTTTTCATCCTATTGTTTATGCTTTTAATAGAACATCCCAAACGCCATATAATTGGATGGAGCATATTTGGATTTATTACCCTATTAATCATAGGGTCAATTCCAATATTGGCAATTGTTTCTCCACTATGCCCTCTCTTCATATTATTAGACTCTAAAAGATTAAGCTTAAAAATATGTCTTATTTATATAGGGTTATTCTTTCTCGTATTTGGAGTTTGGGCAACTTTCATTCTCTATTCATTACCCTTTTATTATTATCCAATCCTAGTATTTATTTATGCTTTAGTTGCAAAACTTTCTTTTGATAAAATGCAAAAAAAGGAGCAAATAGAAGAAATCATATAAACTAAGTAAACCGAATGCAACAATACCAGATTAGACTACCTCAATATTCCCGTGGATTTCACATAATCACAGATGACATTCTAAATCAAATTACTGAATTACCACAAGTTGGCTTACTACATCTTTTCATTCAACACACCTCAGCAGGTATTTGCATAAATGAAAATGCTGATCCTTCTGTATTGGCAGATTTAAATGCCTGGTTCAATAAAAACATTAAAGAAAATGAACCTTATTATCAACACACTTTTGAAGGACCTGATGATATGCCTGCGCACATCAAGTCTATTATAACAGGTTGTGAAGTAACAATTCCAATTACCAACGGAAGGTTAAATCTAGGTACATGGCAAGGAATATATTTGGGCGAATTTAGAAATCATGGAGGTTCGCGTAAAATAATTGTAACACTTCGCGGTTAATTTTTATATTCCATATCTAAAAAAATATGCACCAACCCCACCATTAATCAAACACATCGCATTAATTTAGTCGTATAAACCTATTTAGTATTGACAGTAATAACACCATTCAAAGCCATTCGCCCAACAAGGGATAAAGCTTATTTAGTTGCTACGCGGCCTTTTTATGCTTACAATAAAGAGGTATTACGCGCCAAGCTTAATCACAACCCTTATACTTTTTTGCATGTAATCAACCCTGAATTTCACACGGATGATAAAACCCAACCTAACACACCTGAACGTTTTCAAAAAATCAGGAATAAGTTTGTTGAATTTATCAACGAAGGGATTTTTATGCAAGAGGAAAAGGAGAGCTATTATTTATATCGACAAACTGTAGAAGGACACGAATATGTAGGTTTAATAGCTGGAGCTTCGGTTGATCAATACAATAGTGGGCATATCAAAAAGCACGAAGAAACAATTACCGAGCGGGAGACTGTTTTTTCTAATTATTTAAAAATTGTTGAATTTAACGTAGAGCCAGTACTTCTTTTTCACCGTAAACATGAAGCATTGAACCAATTATTGTTTCCGTTAATGTTTGCAAGGCCCGAATATGAATTTACGTCATGGGATCGTGGTAAGCATGAAATTTGGATTGTTAATGATACTGAAACGATCAAAAAAATTCAAGGATACTATAGTGAAATTGAAGATGTATATATCGCAGATGGTCATCACCGCTGTGCTTCATCTGCACGTTATAGCAATAGCATTACAGATAAAACCAGTAAAAATCAGGACTTATTTTTAGCCTGCTTTATTTCTGAAGAAAAATTAACTGGGTTAGTAAATTCTTTATCAAGAACATGAGTTCGCATTTCAGAAATAAACAACTCACTTTTAATGTTTTTGTTTTTTATGAGCTGTTTAAATTGAATGGTAGTTAGCTCATAATTGCCTAAAAAAATAAGTGAGATAAAAAGTGTTAATCCAAAGAGAAACAATCCGAGACCTGTATTTTGAATGTGTTTCATGTTGTGTTATGCTTTAGAGAAAATTCGTTTCCAGCCTTTCTTTTTTAATTGAATGGTAGCATTGGTTTGCGTATTGAATTTTGCAATGATATTTTTTTCATACAGTCTGTAAAATTCTGGGTCAAAATTGGCATCAGCTAAATGTTCCAGAACATATTCTACAGTTGATTTTTTAGTAAGTGCCTTATCAAAAAACTCATGTCGCATACGAATACCAAAAGTGTTTATGCCAATAAATTCATGGGTGTTTTTATTATAATTAATATGAATACATTTTTTACCATCGTCATGTTCCCAATAAAAACGTGCTTCATGTTCTTTAGGTTCAGCCCAAACCCAACCATAGGTTTGATATTCAATATTAAAAAACTTAGCGGAGTTAAACCAGTGTCCAGGTTTGTATGCCAAACGATTACCACAAATAGTTTGTGCTAAAGTTTCCCCCATCATACGCCCGGTGTACCAAACAGCTTCAATTGGTTTGCGCTGGTTAATTGGTTCATGTTGTTCTGCGCAATCGCCAATGGCATATATATTAGTGATGTTGGTTTCTAAAAAATGATTTATTTTTACGCCCCTTCCGGTTTCAATAGAGCTATTTTTCAAAAACTCAATATTTGGTGAAACCCCTACGGTTAAACCTACCAAATCACATTTGATTTCTTCTCCAGTTTCAGCAATTATTATAGAGGTCACTTTTCCTGATGTATCGGATTTTATTTCTTTTAAATTAACCCCTAAGCGTAAATCAATATGGTTATCTAAAATTTCACGATTTATCAGAGCTGACTCTTCTTTAGGTAATACGCCAT
>CAKZPK010000052.1 GCA_937139035.1 uncultured Crocinitomix sp.
AGTAGCTTTAATTCAAGTACTAAGTAAAATTCATCCTGATATTTTAAAGTTTAATGCACAAAATAGGTTCTTGTTTTATGAGAATAAAATAGATTCAATTCATGATTTTGAAGCGTCATTGGATGGGCTAAAGAAAAATCTTCCGCTCATGAATCATTGGTTACCGGAAATAAAGCAGTTTTTTGAATTGCCTCCTGTTGTGCGCCATTTTGTGCGAGATAATGCGTGTAATTTGGTGCGTTTAAATGCAATGGTGGCTTATCAAAATTTGTTAGATGCTACTAGGTTTGAAGCAGATTTTAAAGAACTTTCAGGTTGGGAAATTGCAAAGGTAGTTGGGCAAGAAATTGCAAATAAAAAAGTTCAATTTAAAGAGAATATATCTGCTATTGTAGATGCTGCAAGAGAGAAACAAAATAGAGCTGAAAGTTTATCAACTAAGGCAGGATTCAAATTGAATGATCTTCAGAAAATTCAGAAAAAACGTTATAAAGCTGAAAAGAGAGTCATTTTACATGAAATGAATAAACAACAACGGCACCTTTCAGTGAAATCATTTTTTGAATCAACGCAACGCCATTTGCTTAAAATGCAACCTGTTTGGGTTATGAATCCTTTAACAGTTTCGGAAAACTTGCCGTGTATTGAAGACTTATTTGATGTGGTCATTTTTGATGAATCCAGTCAAATACCATTAGAAGATGCAATACCAGCTATTCACCGTTCAAAACAAGTGGTTATTGTAGGTGATTCTAAACAGATGCCACCTTCTGCTTTTTTTACTTCTCGTGAGGATACCAAAACTATTTTGGATCAAGGAGAGCAGGTTTATAAAAATGAAATGTTGAAGTGGCATTACCGAAGCCACCATCCGGACTTAATTCGTTTTTCAAATTTGGAATTTTACAATGGCGATTTAATGACATTGCCACCCAAATTTTCAGAATGCCCAATTGAAGTAAAGTATATTGAAGGAAATTACGAAGCTGGTAAAAATGAGTTGGAAGCAAAAGAATTGGCAGTTTATTGTCAAAATATTCAGTCAAATTTGACAAAATCTATTCTTATTATTGCGTTTTCGCAAGAACAGGAAAAAGAGATTCAACGCCAGTTAAGGCTGTTAAAGCTTGCTGATAATGAAAAAATCGTTACACGTAATTTGGAAAATGCGCAAGGAATTGAAGCGGATTTGGTGTTGATTTCGCTTGGATATGGTAAAAATAAAAAGGAAGAATTTAGGTTGAATTTTGGACCTGTTAATCAATTAAATGGTGAAAACCGGTTAAATGTGTTGTTTACTCGTGCTATTGAAAAAATGGTGGTGTTTACTTCTGTTAAAGCATCAAATTTTGGATTGTCAGAGAATAAGGGAGTGCAAGTTTTAAAAGATTTTTTAAGTTATGCAGAGCAATTGGAAGCTTTAAATGCATCCAATACAACATTGCCTGCAGCACACCAATTGGTGCATGATTTGCTTTTGAAACATAAGCTTGAGTTTTCATATTATCCTTCTGGAAAAGGTATTGGATTGAGTTCATTCATTCAACATCAGAGTAATAAAATTCTAATGATTGATCCAGGACTTAATGACGGGGAGGTGACAGATGTTGAAAGTGTGCTGACTGTTTTATCTGGTCAATATGCCGATATTAAAGTAGTGCTAAGTATGGATTTGTGGTTGAACCAAGATCGAGTAGAGGCTGATTTAGTTGAGTTTTTTAAGCCTTAATTCTAATTTGCTGTTTTAGACACGTATTTTTTTATGGAAATTTTATAAGTATGGCATCTATTAATTATTAGTAATTCAATAATATTGATGCATATGGTCGAAATGAACTTTAGTTGTCCTGAGAATATCGGTGAAATGCCATCAACAGAAAGAGGGCGTTTTTGTGACTCGTGTAAAAAGGATATTGTCGATTATTCTGAAATGTCAAATGTTGAAATTCAAGAACAATTAAAAAAAGCAAGTGGTAAAACCTGCGGAATTTTTAAAAATCGACAAATTATTAATGCCAATCGTGCAGTATTAAGCTCTCGTTTTCGTTTAGCATTTATGATTGTTTTTATGTTTGGTATGAGTTCTACAGACATGTATGCACAAGATACATTGGTTACTTATCCTCAAATGTTGGACACAGCTGCAGTGGTGGATTCGCCCTATGTTATAAAAGGGCAAGTGTTAGATGCCGATTCGGTGGCCGTTCCATTAGCAAAAGTTTGGGTGGAAGTTGATTCTGCTGCGGGAATCCCTAATGCAGTTTTCGCAATTGCAGATTTGGATGGTAAATATAGAATTACAATTCCAAATGAGGTGAAAGGACCTTTAAGTTTAATGACACGATCAGTAGGTTATCATGCCGTTAATATTACTAATATAACATTCGAACCTGGTCAGAAAATGGTTCGAGTTAATATACAGTTTAGCGAGGAGCAAGAGATGTTACTAATAGGTCTCATTAATATATGTCCAAGTCCTTTACCAACGGATCCTTATGAATTTGGAAAAACTACACTAGACGGCGAAGATATTCGTCAATGGGATTAGTTTTGACAATTGGTAAACAGTAATTGTCAATTTACAATGAGTAATGGGCAATTATCCCATTGTATTATCATTCATTGCGTTATTAACCTCTTCTAACACCAATTCATGTTCAAAGCCTTTTGCTTGCATATAGCGTTGAAGTTTTGCACGGCGATCCCATTTATCTTTCGCTTTGGTCAATCGGTTTTTCGATTCAATAAGATCTTTTATCGTTTGCAAATAATCGTCCTCATCAATTTCATTCAAGCCTTTGTTGATAGAGTAGTTTGAGATGTTTTTTTGCTTTAAATGTTGGCGAATCTTAATACGCCCCCATCTTTTTATGCGAAATTTTCCACTAACAAATGCTGATGCAAAGCGTTCTTCATTTAAGAAGTTGTTTTGAATTAAATCTGAAATGAGAATATCAACATCTTCGCCGAACATACCCCAGGACTTTACTTTTTTTCGAATTTCCTGATCACAACGCTCCTGATAAGCACAAAATGCTTCTAATTTTTGTTTGGCTTCCAATAAACTGTATTTCTGTTCCATGAAAATGCTAAAAATTAGACATTAAAGTAACAGCAATAGTCAATATAAAATTAACAATTGCTTTTATTACAATACACGTATCAGATTGAAAAATGAACTACTTTAAGTAGATGAACAAAGGTTAAACAACAAATGCTTAAACCTTTATTTTTTTTCCTTCACCATCCAAGAATTTATATTCTAATATATGATTAGAATTATTCGCTTGAATAGTAACCCATTTTTTAAATTGAAAGTACCATTTCCATTGCTTAGAGACTAACCCCTTTTTAAAGTAAGATTCTAAATAAGGATGCACAATTAATGTGACTTTCTTCTCCTTTTTCTCTTCCAATAAAAACTTGAGTTTGTTCTCAATTTCATCTGCAAACATGATTGAAGCCTGAATCTTACCAGTACCATTACAAGTTGGACAACCTTCAGAGGTTTCAATGTTTGTTACAGGTCTAACACGCTGGCGAGTAATTTCAACCACACCAAATTTACTTGGCGGAATAATACTGTGCTTGGCCTTGTCTTGCTTAAGTAGTTCACGCAATTTGTTGTATAACAATTTGTTATTATCGCGCTTGTGCATATCAATAAAATCTACACATATAATACCGCCCATATCTCTTAAACGTAAAACACGTGCAAGCTCTTCAGCTGCTTCAAGATTTACAGTAATGGCATTATTTTCTTGTGTATCGTTTTTTGCACTTCTATTACCACTATTTACGTCAACAACGTGCATAGCTTCAGTGTGCTCAATAATTAAGTATCCACCACTAGGTAATGGAACTTTTTTACCAAACAAAACTTTAATTTCTTTATTGACACCGAATTGCTCAAAAATGTCAACCTTACCTTTATACTCTTTTAATATACTCGCTTTTTCAGGAGCAATTGATTGTACATAATCCTTCATTTCTGCTAAAAGCACAGGATCATTTACATGTATTTTGGTGTAGTTGGCGTTAAGCGTGTCGCGTAACAACGAAGAGGCACGGTTTAATTCACCCAAAACGCGTTTAGGTGACTTGGCTTTCTTCAAGTTTGCGTGCATTTTTCTCCAACGATCTAATAAATCTTTTAAATCACTGTCAATTTCTGCAAGCTTCTTCTCATTAGCAACAGTACGAATAATTACACCAAAGTTTTTGGGTAATACACTCTTTACAATGTCCTTTAAACGTTTCTTTTCTTCAACATCCTTAATTTGTTGAGAAATAGAGATTTTGTTTGAAAAAGGTACGAGCACCAAAAAACGGCCCGCTAATGTAATTTCAGAACTTAAACGTGGCCCTTTAGAAGAAATAGGTTCCTTCGCCACTTGCACTAAAATTTCACGAGAACTAGATAAAGTATCCGTAATCTTACCGTCTTTATCAATATCGTTTTCAGATTTAAAATAAAGTAAATCTGCAACGTTTTGTTTTCCTCTTATTGTATCCTGGGTAAACTTGTCCAAAGACTTAAATTGAGGACCCAGATCTAAATAATGTAAAAACGCGTCTTTTTCATACCCAACGTTGACGAAAGATGCATTTAAGCTGGCAACCACTTTACGTACTTTGCCTAGATATATGTCACCCACGGCAAAATCCGTGTCTACCTTCTCTTCATGCAGCTCAACAAGCGTTGAGTCACGCATAAGAGCCATAGAAATTTCTCCGCTGGGTTTTGAATTAACTATAAGTTCAAAACTCACTAATCTGTAAATTAAATAATAAACTAAGAAAACTTAACAGCCGTAGCCGTTAAGTTTCTAATGAATTGACAATCAAATGATCGAAATAGGTGTAACCTATTTTTTCTTTTTGTGTCTATTTTTTCTTAGTCTTTTCTTTCTCTTGTGAGTAGACATTTTATGTCTTTTTCTTTTTTTACCACTTGGCATAACAAAGATTTTTTAATAAATTAATACTTTTTTTAACTCTAATATGTAGAAAAACTTCCTGGTAATCAGGAAGTTTTTATCAAATTCATCCTTTAATCGGGGGACAAAGATAGTAAAATTTATAATTAAGCAATAATCTTACTTAACCGATACGTTATCTTTTACATCCTCGATAAAAGTTTTTGCCGGTTTAAACGCTGGAATGTTGTGCGCCGGTATAATGATAGATTCATTTTTTGAAATGTTTCTACCTGTTTTTTCTGCTCTCTCTTTTACAATAAAAGATCCGAAACCTCTAAGGTATACATTGTTACCTTCCGTTAAGGATAATTTTACTGAATCCATAAATGCTTCGACTGTTGCTTGCACTGCAATTTTCTCAATTCCTGTTTGATCTGAGATTTTCGAAACGATATCTGCTTTGGTCATAACTTCTTAATTTTTAATCTTTTGTAAATCGGGGACAAAAATAATTCTAATTCTTTGAACTTTTTACAAAAAAAGGAAAGAACTTTACTTTTTTATACAAATGGCTGATTTTTCGACATTAATTCAGGCTTGGTTTAGACAAAACCAAAGAAATCTACCTTGGAGGGGGATTAGTGACCCCTATAAAATTTGGCTTTCTGAGGTCATTTTGCAACAAACAAGGGTTGATCAAGGAATGGCTTATTACCTCAAGTTTGTAGAAACTTTTCCTACCATTAAAGATTTAGCAAACGCTGATGAAGATCAAGTATTAAACTTATGGCAAGGTTTGGGTTATTATAGCCGTGCAAGAAATATGCATTTTTCTGCAAAAATGGTCGCCAATGAGTTGGATGGAATTTTTCCGTTAACCTATAAAGGTGTACTTTCTTTAAAAGGAGTAGGAGAATATACGGCTGCTGCTATAACTTCCATTGCATATAATTTGCCGCATGCTGTCGTTGATGGAAATGTGTATCGCGTTTTAAGCAGGTATTTGGAAATTGCAACACCTATTGATAGCACACAAGGTAAAAAGGAGTTTTCTTTGGCTGCAGCTGAATTTTTAGATCATAATAATCCGGGTGATCACAATCAGGCCTTAATGGAAATTGGAGCTTTGGTTTGTTTACCAAAATCACCAAAGTGTAATGAATGCCCTTTGGCGCAGTCTTGTGCAAGTTTGCAAAACAATACACAGCTTAATTTCCCAGTCAAATCAAAAAAAATAAAAGTTGTTAACCGTTACTTACACTATTTGGTATTTACAGATGGTAAAAACACAGTTTTAAAAAAACGTACCGGTAAAGGAATTTGGGAAGGACTTTATGATTTTCCGTTAATTGAAAAAAAAGAGGGGGAGGAATTGACAGAAGATGACCTGAAATCAGTTGATTTGATTGGGTTTGATTTTGACGGATCTTTTAAACATATATTATCTCATCAAAGAATTTTAGCCACATTTTGGCAGGTTCGTGTCAAGCGCATTAAATTGGTTGATAATCAGATTGAAATAGCAATTAATCAAGTAGAAGATTATCCATTGCCTCAACTTTTGATAAGATATATAAAGGAGTCGCGCTTATTCGAAGCAGATTAGCTATATTTGTTTAAATCAAAGAATCAATATGGCCGGAAGTGTAAATAAAGTCATTCTTATAGGAAACCTTGGAAGAGATCCAGAAGTAAGGTATTTAGAAAATGGAACTGGTGTTGCTAATTTTTCAATTGCAACCTCTGAAACCTTTACGGATAGAAACACTGGCGAGAAACGCGAAATTACTGATTGGCATAATATTGTACTTTGGAGAGGTTTGGCTAAGATTGCTGAGACATATCTGAAAAAAGGTATGAAAGTGTATATAGAAGGTAAACTTAAAACACGTTCTTGGCAGGATGAGAATAATCAAACGCGTTATTCAACTGAAGTTGTTGCGGATCAGATGACTATGTTATCTCGTGCCGAACAAAGTTCAAATCAACAAAATTATCCAAGCTCGGTTGAAAATAAACCGGTACAGCCAATGGATGCAAATTTGAAGAAAGAGCCAGAAGATGATTTACCATTTTAAGTTGAACGAAAACGGATAACTTGGAACAGACCTTTTCACCCGTTCTTGCTGAAATTCATTGGGTACCTTTCTCAATCTCAATCGGTGTATTACTGATTCTTTTAGTTTGCTCTGCGCTAGTTTCTGGTGCTGAGGTTGCTTTTTTTTCATTAACTCCTTCTGATAAAGAGGCGATTGGTGAAGACCCTAATAAAGCTGCTGTTACTACTTTAGAATTGCTTGATAAACCCAAAGGTTTATTGGCAACTATTCTAATAACCAACAATTTTATTAACGTTGCTATAATTTTACTCTCAACCCAATTGTCCGACACCTTATTTGCAGGAATGGATGAGGGATATAAGTTTTTAATAGATGTTATTGCAATTACATTTGTGTTACTCTTGTTCGGAGAGGTTATACCAAAAGTGTATGCTGCTAAAAATGGAAAAAGAGTAGCTTTAATGATGGCTGTTCCTTTAAAGGTTATTGGAAAAACCTTCCCATTTAGTATTCTTAGAAAAGGGTTGGTGCAAGGAACAGACATTATTAATCGCCGAATAAAAAAACGGGTTAAAGATGTTTCTCCTGATGAATTAACTGGGGCTATTGAGTTGACTAGTGATGATGATAGAGATAAATCTGATTTAGAAATTTACCAAGGGATTATCGAGTTTGGTAAAAAGGATGTGAAGCAAATCATGCGCTCACGACTTGATGTGGACGCGTTTGAATTTGATAAAACCTATGGTGAAATTCTTACACTCTTAAATGGAGATGGTAAAATGACGCACCATTCGCGAATTCCAGTTTATAGAGACTCATTTGATAGTATTGCAGGAATTCTTTTTGTTAAAGATCTATTGGCTTTTTTAGATGAGTCTGATAATTTTAATTGGCAAGAGTTAATTCGTGAACCTTATTTCGTTCCTGAAAACAAAAAGATTGACGATTTGTTAATTAGTTTTCAAGAGCGAAAAATGCATATGGCCATAGTGGTAGATGAATATGGCGGAACTTCTGGAATTGTCACGTTAGATGATGTTTTAGAGGAGATTGTTGGAGATATTTCTGATGATATTGATGAAGATTTAGTGTATTCTAAATTGGATGAATACAATTATGTGTTTGAGGGGAAAACATCATTAATTGATATGTACAAAGTATTGGACATAGATGGTGAAATATTTGAGGAAGCCAAATCAGAATCAGATACCATTGCTGGATTTGCAATTGAGCAAGCTGGAAAAATCTTGAAGAAGAATGAACGTGTAACTTTTGAAAATTATACGTTTACAGTAGAGGCTGCAGATAGTCGTAAGGTGAAACGTATAAAGATTACGATTTTGCCCATTAAAAATGATTCAGATGAGGATTAGTTTATTAATAAGTATGGTTTTTCTTTTTTTACTTGCAAGTTGCGGTGAAGAAGAAGGAGATTATTATCCGAAACCAAGAGGTTATATGCGGTTGGATTTTCCTGAAAGAACTTACGAGATATTTAATCCAGATAGTTGCCCCTACCAATTTGAAATTCCCGAGTATTTTTCAATTATTGACAAATCAAACTGTAATAAAGATATTATAATGGAGCGGTTTAACGCTACTATGTTTTTAACTTATTTACCAATTGATACCAACCTTTTAATGAATATTGAATATTCACGTAAACTGGTTTATGATCATAGTATTAAAGCAGATGCAATTGAAGAAATTCCTTTGGTTGATCCAAGAAGGAGAGCATATGGATTGAAATACAATATAAAAGGAGATGCTGCTTCGCCTTATCAATTTTATGTAACAGACAGTACCAATCATTTTTTACGTGGTGCCCTTTATTTTAATGTCAAGCCCAATTATGACAGTATTCGAACAAGTTTAGAATATATTACAGAGGATATTGACAATATATTGGAAACCATTCATTGGGAATAGTTTAAATTAAACAAATGAATCTCTCAAAACCGATTAATATAGCACTGGCAGGGAGTTTACTCCTTGGGTTTTTGGTGGCAATAATTCTGGTTCTTGTTAATCGGCTAACCGTAGTTCAAATTTCATTTACCTGGGTTGTTTTTATTTCAATTACCGTTTCTGCATTATCCACACTAATTTTTGTGTTTTTTGTGCGCCGTTTTCTAAATGAAAAAATCAAAGTGATTTATGGTATTATAACGAATGAACAAGTTTCGGAAATTCCAGTGATTAATTTTACGGATGATGCATTAGCAAAATTAACGGAAGACTCTGCAGAGTATGCCGCCGTGCAACAAAAGCAAATTTCGGAACTAAAAAAACAAGCCATTTTCCGTAAAGAATTTTTAGGGAATTTGGCACACGAATTAAAAACCCCAGTCTTTAGTATTCAAGGTTATGTTTTAACCTTGCTCGAAGGGGGATTAGAAGATGGGCGTGTTAATCGCGATTTTTTAGAGCGCGCATTAAGTGGGGTTGATCGAATTTCAAACTTATTGGAGGATTTAGATGATATTGCAAAACTCGAAACCGATCGCTTTAAACTCAACCTTGTCAAATTTAACTTTGTTAAACTAGTTAGAGATGTTTTTCATGAGTTGGAAACTAAAGCCAATCATAAAAACATCAAACTTAAATTTGACAAGCATTATGAGCCCACTTTTGTGGTGGCAGATGCAAATCGAATTACTCAGGTATTAGTTAATCTTGTTTCAAACTCCATTTCATATGGAATTGTAGGAGGCGAAACCACGGTCTCAATTAAAAACTACGATAAAAAGAAAATTTTAATTGAAGTTTCTGATAATGGAGTGGGAATGGCTAAAGAACATATTCCACGTTTGTTTGAACGTTTTTATAGAGTGGACAAAAGCCGAGAACGTAATATCGGTGGTTCTGGTTTGGGCTTAGCAATTGTAAAACATGTCATTGAGGCACACAAACAAACATTGACTGTACGCAGTACTGAAGGGATTGGTTCAACCTTTTCTTTTACGTTGGAAACAGCTTAATTTCAATTTTTTTAACACTATTCTTTCCTTTTTTCTAAAACGGTTTAGCATGTCTAAATCGTTTAGTTGTTAGGTCGCTATTTTCTATGTTTCTTGAATAATTAGTAGGGGGCGACATTTTATCACTCGTCATTTATGCAGATAGTCTAATTAATCAAAAAACAAGTGTATGAGAGAATTAAAATTAAAATCAGTTGCCTATTTAATTGTGCTGCTGACCTTAATTACTTCTTGTAAAAAGGAAGATTTCGGTCAAGAAGCAAATCAAACAACCGTTCAAAACGGTGAATCGGAAATAGGCGGAGAAATCACCTTGTATGAGGTGAAAGGTGATAAGATCACGGTGGTGAAAGATTATGATGTGAGTGGATCTGATCGGGATTTTCAAAATGACCGAGATAAGCACCAACAAATTTGGGACTTGGTAACCAAAATTGTTCCATTATCTCACCGTAATAAAATGGATAAGTTTTTAATTTATTCAGGTCAATCAAGCGGAACGGCGGGCTTTGTAGATCCAACCTCTAATGATTTGTCTACATGGAGAATGGGAATTGCAATTGATTATGCTTATGAAGGCGGATTCAATACGAATAAAGAACTGTCTTATACAATTATTCATGAATTTGGTCATATCCTTACTTTGAATAATGAGCAGGTAAATGCTAGCACGGCGGAAAACAACTGCAACGGATTTTACCTTCAGGAAGGTTGCGCAAAAAATGGTTCTTATTTGCATACTATTTATAAAAGGTTTTGGGCAGATATTTATCCTGAATTTAAAGATAAGCATAATGAAGGGCAAACAAGAATGGATCAATTTTATGAAAAATATCAAGATCGCTTTGTAACTGAATATGCTGCTACAAACTTGGTAGAAGATTTTGCAGAAGTGTTTGCATTCTTCGTAACAAAAGAGAATCGACCATCTGGCAGTACAATTGCCGATAAAAAGGTACTTATGCTGTATGAATTCCCGGAATTAGTGAATCTTAGAAATGAGATCAGATCAAACGGAGGAACAAGAAGCGCAGGTGGAGTTAATATTTTACCAGAACCTGGAAAGTGGAGAAGTGTGCACAAACACTAGTCATGGCCTTTCTCATTATTTAGTCTTTTGCTAAATAATGATCTATCATAAATAAATGCGAACCTCTGGTTAAACTCGGAGGTTCGTTTTTTTATGTTTTGAAATTTCTTATCTTTAGTGACTGGTCAGATATAATTTGGCAAGTCTTAGACTAATTGACCCTGATCACAATACATTAATAATGAAAAAAACACTCAAAAACACGTTGCTCTTATTTTCGTTTTTCTTTTTGGTTTCATCTACATTTGGACAATCTGAAAATTCGGTAGCAATGTCATCTTATTCTTTAGATGAAGATCAGACAACAGTTCGAATATCTATTAAAACAAGTGAATCGTTTATAGCAGGTGCAAATCGTTACGTTTTGCATATTGGAAGCAAACATTTTTTATTGAATGAGCATCCAAATGGTAGCCTCAGCGAAATTGTCTTTTTAGTGTCATTAACAGATTATGAAACGCTGGTTGATCAAAGCAGCATTGTTTTGGTTTATGGATTTTATCATGACAATATTTTGCAAGATGGCGAAGGCAGTCAACAAAAGAAAGATATAATTGGAAAACATTGGAACTTAGGAAAATTCACCCCACAAACTTTTACCTCAAAATAAAAGACTCAAAAAACAACATTATGAAATTACGTCTCATTCAAACTCTTTTAATTCTCCTGGTTACAGGTTATAGTTTTGCACAAACACCTGATCCTGGTGTGCCAGGAATCTATGCAGTGTCAAGTGATGAATATGATTTCGGTGACGAAGCATTTGGACCGCCAACCTTTCCTGATTTGGTTGAAGTAAGAGGATCGGTACATTACCCAACTGACATGTCAGATGGACCATTTCCAGTTATTCTAATTTTGCATGGAAGACATTCAACCTGTTATAACGGTGGTGGCGGAACAAGCATTGCATGGCCGTGTACAGGATCATACGATCCTATTCCAAGTTATAGAGGATATAATTATTTAGCGGAGCAAATGGCGAGTCATGGGTACATTGTTATTTCTGTTTCTGCAAATAGCATTAGCTCAACTGATAATTCAACACCAGATTACGGAATGAGAGCAAGAGGAGAATTATTACAACATCATTTAGATTTATGGAATGATTGGAATGACGTAGGAGGTGATCCTTTCGGAGATCTTTTTGTTGGTAAATTAGATATGGATAATATCGGAACAATGGGACATTCTCGTGGTGGTGAAGGTGTTATTGAACACGCGCTTTACAATCGCGAATTAGGCAGTCCGTATGGTATTAATGCAGTGTTAACTTTAGCACCAGTTGATTTTAACCGCCCAGTATTAAATGGTATTCCATTAATGAATATTGCACCTTATTGTGATGGGGATGTTTCAGATTTGCAAGGGGTTCATTTTTATGATGATTCTCGTTATTTAGATGAAAGTGATACTATGCCTAAACATAACTTAATGATGTTAGGGGCCAATCATAATTTTTACAATACCGTATGGACTCCAGGTGAATTTCCAGCAGGAACTGCTGACGATTGGGGATATGTAGATGGCGGTCAGTCTGATGATCATTGTGGAACTTCAAGTCCGGGGAATGGGCGTTTTGATCCTGAGATGCAGCGTAACTCATTGTTAGCGTATGGAAGTGCATTCTTCCGTGTGTATATCGGTGGCGAAACTGAGTTTGATCCTATTTTAAAAGTAGAGGATGTTACTCCACCCGCAAGTTCAACTTTAGATGGATCTGAAATTTTCATGTCTTATCATCCAGGAAATAATAAACGAGTTGATTTAAATAGAACGGATAGTGAAGGTACAGAAGATGTAAACACAGTTGGTGAAGATGCAAGTGAAAATGGATTAGTTGTTTATGATATTTGCGGAGATGATTTTGGAGAGCAATATTGTATTGGTGCTGGAGCTGGAAATGCGCAAGAGCCACATAATAAAAATGGAGGAGTAGCTGTATTAGGTCTTTCCCAGTTAGAGGTAGAATGGAATTCTGGTGATGATTGGTATCGTAATGATGTACCAGAGTTTATGGAGAATTTTACCATTTTTGATGCGGTTCAATTTAGAGCAGCAGTAAATTTTGATACTTCACCTGCAGAGGATGCTTTAAACTTTAGAGTTGAATTAACTGATAATTCAGGAGGATCTTCTTCTGTTTCTGTTGAGGATTATAGTGCAGCTTTATATTTCCCTCCAGGAGATTATGGTACAACATTGCCACGAACTATGCATAATACTATTAGTATTCCTGTTGCAGATTTTACAGGAGTTGATTTGACAGATATTTCTCATATTCGTTTCTTATTTAATGAATCGGGTAGTGGTGGAGTGTTAATTTCCGATATTATTTTAAGTTCAGATGAAGAGGTTGTTTTTCCTCCAATTGCAGCTTTTGAGGCAAATGTTACAGAAACTTGTACAGGTGAAGTAACCTTTACCGATAACTCAACTTTCACACCTACAGAATGGCTTTGGATTTTTGGTGACGGAGGATCTTCAGATGAAGCAAATCCAACCCATTTTTATGAAGCAAATGGAACTTACACTGTTTCTTTAACTGTAACAAATGATGCGGGAGAAGATAACCTAATTGAAACAGCTTATATCGTTGTTGATCGTCCAGATGCGCCAGCAGGAACTGGAGATGAGATTTGCGGTGAAGGAGATGTAACCGTAAATGCTACTGGTACAGGTGGTGGAGTTTTAAATTGGTATGATGCTGAAGAAGGCGGGACACTTTTAGGAACAGGAGGAGATTATACGGATTATGTAACTGAAACGACTGATTTTTGGGTAGAAGAATCTGTGCCAAATGATATCTTGTCAGTTGGACCGCCAGATAATACTTTTGGTAGTGGAAGTTATTTTGGAGCAAACGATTTAAGAGGATTGTTCTTTAATGCTTATACACCTTTTATTTTAGAATCTGTTCGTGTCTATGCAAATGGCGGTGGTGAACGTAATATTCAAATTCTTGATGGAGATGGTGGTAGCGTTGTACATTCTGTTGTGGTTGATATTCCAAATGGTGAAAGCGTAGTAGAATTGAATTTACCAATTGATGTTTATTCAGGTTACTACATGAAAATTACTGGAGGATTAGTTGACTTGTTCAGAATTAATGACGGTTCGCCTGACTATCCGTATGAAATTCCAGGAATAGTTTCTTTAACAGGATCAAATGTGGCAGATACTCCTTTTGATTATTACTACTTCTTTTTTGATTGGAAAATTAGAGAGCCAGACTGTGTAAGTCCGCGTACTTTAGTTACTGCAACTGTTGAGGATGGATTTCCTGTTACTATAAGTGATGATGTTACAATTGCATCTGGTGAAACAACGACTTTAGAAGCCTCTGGCGGAACAACGTATTCATGGTCACCTACAACAGGTTTGAGCGATCCTGATGCAGCTATTACTGATGCGAACCCAACGGAAACTACAACCTATACTTGTTCAATCACCAATGATGATGGTTGTACTGTTACGGCTGAGGTTACAGTGACAATTGATGGGCAAATTGGTGTAGGAGAGTTGACTAAAATGAATTTTGAAATTCATCCAAATCCATCAAATGGACTCATACAAGTGCAAATGGATGGTGCTACTCAGTTAGATAAAATTGAAATTTATACTACAGATGGTAAGTTGGTTTATAGCAATGAATCTATCGTTGATAGTGAGAATATTTCAATTGACTTGTCTCATTTAGCAGACGGGGTGTATTATGTGAAAGTAATCAATGGTGAATTTGAGTTCCAAGAGAAGTTGGTGATTCAATAAGTGTATAAGCTCGAAAATGAGGTATTTAATATTTGTTGCAACTGTGTTCTTATTTGTTTCTTGTAAACGAGAAGGATGTACAGATTCGCGAGCAATCAATTATTCTGAAAAGGCTAAAAAAAATGACGGCTCTTGTCGGTATGAATCTACTATTGCATTCTGGTTTGACGAAAGCGTATCCGATTTTTACCAGTCGTTTGATATTACTGAATTTCGATTTTTTGTTGAAGACCAATTAGTCGGTTCGGCGGATATTAATGATTTTTTAGTTTCTGCACCAAGTTGTGGTGATGAAGGAACGATAACTTATACAAGAAGTTTGAACCTTTCTAAAAACGCCTACTTTGATTGGGAAATCACCGATCAGGAGGATGATCCAATTCAGTATGGTGAATGGTTTGCTGTAGGGAATGGATGTGTAGTTGAAAAGATGTTTTAACAGATTAATACAAAATAAAAACTGTTATGCGAGTACATTCAAGGTGTTCTTATTGCAAAGCTAGAATTTCTCACTATACGATATATGATACACGTGCAGAATATGATATGCGAAAAGGAACAAAGTTTATCAATATTCAATGCAAAAAATGTTTAAATACAGACGATTACCATTTGAATGATTTGCGTGCTGTTCGATCCCCTTTTTTCGGTCTAGTTTTTGCCGTGTCAATTACTGCAGGGTTAGTAGGCACTTTCCTTTTGAGTTATTATACTGAAACAAGCACCCAACAATGGACTGCTTTAGCTATGTTTGCTGGCGTTCCTTTTGTTGCTACTAGCATTTTGTTTAGGCAAAACATTATGAAAGTGAACGCCTTTAATCAGATTTTTTTGAGTGAATAATGGTTAGCCACACAAAAATTAATGAGGCAAATCTATAATCCGGGGGTTGGTAGCATTTTCGTTTACTATTAATCCACTGAAGCGTATATAAACTTCTTCTGTGGCTGAA
>CAKZPK010000053.1 GCA_937139035.1 uncultured Crocinitomix sp.
CTTGCTAATCCTTCTTCCGTTCCCAAAATCTCATCACTATATGAAACTTTTTGACCGTCTGCTTTGGCGGTTAAAAGACATAGAAAAAGTAAGGCAACCTTAAAGCAGTCGCTGCAAAAAAATTTGATACGCGAATTCAATCGATACAATTATTGGGTTAAAGATTTATTCTCAACAGTTAATATAGAGAAATTGCAAGTTTCGTTTTAGGACTATTGATTAAAGTGTATTTATTGTTGAACGAAAATCTTTTCAATTTCGTGTATTCTCTATTTTCCGAATGCTAGTTTTTGAAGAAGGTCAAGCGCCCATTTTCTAAAAGGAGGAATAATCCAAATAATTACGAGTAAGAGTACAAGAACGCCTAAAACATAAGCAAAGATACTTGTGCTAGCCAGTTCGGCTAAGTAAGGATTGTTTTTGTCGTATTTAATTGTCAAGGTTGAGCCAACGGTGTTTAGAAATCGTTCTACATCAGAAGCTAGTTTCACTTGATATGTTTCGCCATTTTCGGTTTTAAATTCAACTGTTGGATAAGTGGTATATTCCTCTAAACTATAATTCCAGTCTGTTTCTAAATCAATAATTACCGCCTCCGTTTTCACCCAGTTATCAGCGTTAATATTATAGGAAGAGTTACCTAAAAAAAAGATAAGGAAAAATTGCACACCAGCATATAAGAATATCAGTATAAGAAAGTACTTGCCGTATTTTTGAATAAAAGACATTTTATTTTTTTGGAGAAATGAAACTGTTGTATTCTCCTAAGAAAAAGGAAGAATTCTTGGCGAAATCTTTAACCTTTGGTTCCAATTCCAATCCCAAAATAATTTTGTTTGGAGGACTGGATTGAAAACCGATTAATTGAACCTCAGCAAGGTTTTCATTATTCTTGAATTTTTTAATTGCAAAGCTTTCCTTTTCAATATTGATTTCCAAATCACGCATAAACGTGATATAATCATCAACAGATTCAAAACTGGAAAGGTCTACACTATATTCCTCAGCTTGTTTTTGAATCCATGAATCATTTTTTAGCGCCTCAATAATCGAACTTTCTGTAAAAACGTCGTCAATATTGAGCGTTTTTTGAGTGATATAATCAATTGTTTTGATCTTGATCATTTGACCTGAATAACCACAGGCAAATTCGCCATATTCATTTAATTCATAACTAAAAACAGCACCAACTAATGAAAGTGGATTGTAATCATAAGTATAGACTACGGGACATTCATCTGTTTGTTCTTCTTCAATTAAGTGCAGTAATTTTCTGGTGCCGTCATAAAGTTCATTTTCCTTATAATAGGCCTTGTTATCGTAAATAACCAAGTCATTCATATTAAACAAGGTTTCACCAACATTTGCTGGGTCAGCAAAAAATACAGTTATTTCCTCTACAACCAGTCCTGCTTTGCGCAAGAGGTAATGATTGGACGCAAGTAAATCACTTCCCATTATTTGTTCATATTCTTCTTGTGGCAAATCATTGGTTACCTTAAACTTGAATTGAATCTCGTTGTGTTCAGGGTTATTCCATTTTACAAGTTGTCCAGCTATTTCTTGATCAATCTCGAAACCATAAATATAAAATAGCGACCAAAAGGCGGTTTCTACATCATGAATGCTACTGCCGATACCAATTCCCTCTTTTGTTTTAAAGGCAGATTTTTCTCCAGAAATGGTTGCTGAATAAGGTTGTTGTGTGTTTTTATTCCAGATGATTGAAATATTGTTATTACTTTCAATTTGTACGTGGTTAATTAACCAATTAGGGTTAGACTTATCGGTTTCAATTTGGCTTCCTTTATAAATTTCATTTAACTGTGATTCATCTGTTAAATGTGTGAGTAAACCAAGGCTTCTTCCTGGCAGAATTAATTGATCTTGAGGGATTTCTAACACTATACCAATGTTGGGGTTTTCATTGGGGCAATAATCTGTATAATCATAACAATGATCTCTTATAATTTCATAATTGTCAACGCCATTGTTATTGACGAAAATACGATCATCCGATTCTGATATTTGCCAGACAAGGGGTTTGTCTCCATCCTCAAAATTTAAAATTCGGATAATCATTTCTTCTGATTCAGAATAACCCAAGCTATTTGGATCAGTTTCAATTAGCAAATCTCCTTCCACCATTTTAGCGGATAAGATGGGTAATTTATAGGCCTCATATTTTGTTTCCTTAATTAGTTGCCAACCTAGTTCATCTTCTTCAAAACGATATCCTAAATAGTTGTCATCTTCTGAAGAAAGAACTACCGAATCTCCATAAAGAATATTCAATTCAGTCCAATGTTTTGAAATCTTATTTAAATCGAAGGGGCCGTCATTTATTTGCTGCAAATCCGCAGAATCATCCCCGCCTGCTGCGCTTTTTGAAGATTCCTGGCAACTAAATATTAATAGAATTAAGGCAAAAAGAGAAAAAATCTGTTTCATTATTTGGATTATAATACATGCAGGAGAAATGTAAATGTAGAACTATTTTAGATTATATATTGCATTGAATCTTGTTTTGTGAGAGGTTGAGGTTCAGATAAATAATATTAATTAACAATAAAACATCAAGATTAACACTAAAGATGAAAATAATACGTTTTCCCAACTAAAATTTAACTTATGAAAATTAACAGATTAAATTGTTTTGCGGTATTCCTTCATTTTGTAGCTTTTCAATTTGCAGGTTTTTCGCAAGACGGTACTCTTGACCCTACTTTTGGAACAGGGGGAATAGTTTTAACGGACATTGGGCTTATTGATGAAGCAATGGCTGCGACACACCAACCAGACGGTAAAATTATTGCTGCAGGCTTTACAGGAAACATAGGGACGTATAGTTTTTTACTGACAAGATATAATGAAGATGGATCATTAGATGGCACCTTTGGTGATGCAGGAATAACAACAACATCTTTAGGTGCAGGAGAAGCAAGTTGCAATGCAATTCAACTTCAGGCAGATGGCAAAATTTTAGTGATTGGTACTTATCTTGTTGCGGAAGAAGGTCCTGCTAACATAGCTTTAGCACGTTATAATACAGACGGAACCCTTGACTTAAGTTATGGTACAGATGGTATTGTGATCACAAACTCTGAAGATTCGGAGGTTTTTGATGGTGGCATGAGAGGTAAAGTTCAGGCTGATGGAAAATTAGTTGTTTTGGGGTTTAAATATGAAGATATATTAGAATTCTTATTGCTTAGGTATAATACAGATGGAACACTAGATAATACTTTTGGTGATGAAGGTATTGTAACACCAATAATTGGAGATTATTCAGATGAAAGTGAAGAATTAAATTTGATATTTGATACAGACGAAAATATTTTGATTGCAAGTTCTGCATTTGGCTCAGGTGAGAGTCATACTAATTTTTCAATAGTGAAATATGATACTGATGGTGCACTTGATTTAACGTTTGGAACGGATGGACAAGTGCTAACGAATATAAAAACGACTGACGGTGTTTCAAGTAATGATTATGGTGCTGATATTGCATTTCAGTCAGACGGAAAAATAGTTGTGGCAGGTATGATTTATGACGACGAAGGAGCTTTTGCCTTGGCAAGATATTCAGCAGCTGGTGTGTTGGATGAGAGCTTTGGAACCGACGGGGTAATGTATACTGAAATGTCTGCTTGGGCAGAATGCACAGGCATGTCTATTCAGGCAAATGATAAAATTATAATTACCGGTCATGCTTCGTTTGAAGAGTATAATGAGGATTTTGTTCTCGTACGTTATACAGCTAACGGTGATTTGGACCCAACATTTGGCACAGATGGAATGGTGGTAGCTGGTCTGTCTCCCAGTGCGGATTATGCAAATGACATTATGATTATTGACAATGAGAAAATACTAGTGGTAGGTACTGAGGCAGGTGAGTTTGGTTTAGATACACGTGTTGGGTTGGTGCGATATCTGTTTGACTACGAGTTAAGTACAGATGAATATGCAGCTGACGAGCAAAAAATTTCAGTTTACCCGAATCCTTTTAACACGTTTACAAGGGTTTATTTTGATCGTGTTTTAACAGGGGATAATTATATGGTGATTTATGATTTATTAGGGCAAGAAGTTTATCGCACTGAGAATATTGCTGGAGCAAGTGTTCAAATTAATAAGGAACAATTGGGTTCAGGTGTTTATTTATTGACGTTTAAAGAAAATAGTAAAAATGAGGAGGCCTTTGTCTCTAAATTGATTGTGGAATAAAAATAAAAAAAGAACCAAGTGCTATGCACTTGGTTCTAATCGTGGATAGAAGGAGAGCATTAGCATCTCCTTTTTGGTCATACCGGCGCTTGCCAAAATTTGGAGAAGCTTATGAAATCAAAAAATTGTTGAATATCATTTATTTTCAAATTTTTGCTCTCTGGAATATATTATCCCCTTACTTCCATCCACCCCCACACGCTTTATATAAACTTATCATAGATAAGAACTGTAATTTTTTGTATTCAACTTGTTCTAATCTAGAGTCTAGTGCATCTCGTTGTGTTAATAAAACCTCCATATAATCTGCTCTGGCAGATCGGAACAAATCTCCTGCAGTTGAAATGGCTTTGTTAAGCACATCTACTTCCTGCTTTTTAAGATCGTATGTTTGTTGTAGGTTATCAATTTTAGAGACTTGATTATACGTTTCAACATAAGCATTTAGAATGGTTCGCTCATAGTCGTAAATCGCCTGGATTTGTCTTGAATTTGCATTCAAATAATTGGCTTTAATCGCTTTTCTATTAATTAATGGAGCCACTAAATCACCTGCCATAGAATATAATATTGACTCTGGAGATTTGACAAAATAAGCAGGGTTGAAAGCCCGCAAACCAACTCCCGCCGAAATGTCAAATGAGGGATAAAACTGCGCTTTGGCAACTTTGATATCCAAATTTGATGCAATAATTTCTAATTCAGCGGCCTTAATATCTGGGCGGTTTTCAAGCAATTGTGACGGTAATCCTGCATTTAGGTTTACTGGCATATCGCTTTCAAATGAAACTGAATTTCTAAGAATAGGTTGCGGATAGCGCCCTAACAGAAAGTTAATTTCATTCTCTGTTTCTACAATGCGCTGTTTGATTTCGAACTGATAGCTTTTGGTATTAAGCACTTCAGCTTCGAATTTTTGCACGGCTAATTCTGTCGCCTCACCTGCCTTTTTTTGAAGCCGCACTGTTTTCAATGCATTGGTTTGAAGTTGAATGTAGTCCTGAATTATTTCGAGTTGCTTATCTAACGACAACAGCTCATAATAAGCCGAAGCAACTTCTTCAACCAACTTAGTTTTCATGAAGTTTTGTCCTTCAATTGAGGCCAAGTATCGCGCAACCGCAGCATCCCTAGAGTTCCGTAACTTCCGCCAAATATCAACCTCCCAACTTGCAGTAAAAGCAATGCCATAATCTTGAATTGGGCTTGGGTTTCCCTGCCCTTCTATTATGTCTACATTTTCCTCAACAGCACCGTCGGTGGTGTATTTTGCAGATTTATCAAAACCCGCTCCAGCTCCAACATTCACATAAGGCAATAGTTCTCCCTTTTTAGCAGAAATTTCATTGTTAGACATGTAAATTTCTTGCATTATGATGTTTAATTCTTGGTTATTCACCAAAGCAGAATCAATTAAATCAGTTAAATATTGATCAGAGAAAAAGTCCTTCCAATTTTGATTGGCAACACTGTTTGTATCCGTCCCATTAATAAATGCTTCAGGTACAGCTTTATTCTCTACTTTTTGACTCAACTTGGGAATTCCGCAAGCCGTAAGAAAAGTGATCAGGACAATTCCTACGTATATTTTATATCTAATCTTTTTCATATTGAATTATATCTTCAGTTAATGGTTGGTCATCTTCATCTTTAATCAACCTTTTATTATCTCCGAGTTTGGCAAAAATGTAATACAGTCCAGGAATAATGATTACTCCAAACAAGGTTCCGAATAACATTCCGCCCAATGCAGATCCACCAATTGTTTTGTTCCCAATTGCTCCAGCTCCATGCGCAAGCACTAGCGGAATCATTCCGGCAACAAAAGCAAACGAAGTCATTAAAATTGGTCTGAAACGCACTTTTGCACCTTCAATTGCCGATTCTAGAATTGTCATTCCTTCATGCCTTTTTTGAACGGCAAACTCAACAATTAGTACAGCATTTTTACCTAATAAACCAACCAGCATAATTAAACCTACCTGAGCATATACATCATTTGCCAAGCCCATCATTTGAAGCATGAAAAAAGAACCAAATACACCCATTGGCAATGAAAGCACCACCACTAACGGTAATAAGAAACTTTCGTATTGAGCAGCTAATACCAAATAAACAAAGATGAGTACGACTATGAAGATGTATAAGGATTCATTACCTCTTGAAGCTTCATCATAGGATAAGCCTTCCCAAGCAATGTCATAACCAGTTGGCAAAGTTGCTTCTGCAACCTCTTGTATTGCCTGAATAGCATCTGCAGTTGTGTAACCTTCTGCAGGTAAACCACGAATGGCAGCAGAATTATACATGTTATATCTTGTTACCTCATTTGGTCCTTGTGTTTTTTTCAAAGACATAAATGCAGAATATGGAACCATTTCTCCTTGCTCATTTTTAACAAACATGTTCAACACATCTGTAGGCATTTTTCTGAACTCAGGTGAAGATTGAACATAGACCTTGAAAAAGCGCCCGAATCGAATAAATCCTTGTTCGTAAGTACTCCCAATTAAGATGTTCAAATTGTCCATAGCATCTCCAATTGACACACCTTTTTGCATGGCTGCTTCATTGTCAAATTCTAACTCATATTGTGGATAATTGGCCGCAAAAAAGGTGAACAATCCTGATAATTCTTCACGTTCCTTTAAGTTAGCCATGAACTCCTGATTAATTTCATCAAATTCATGATAGTCAGTAGTTGGATTTTTGTCTAGTAATCGCATAGAAAATCCACTTGAAGATCCAAATCCTGGAACAGCTGGCGGTTCAAAAAACTCAACAATAGCTCCTAAATCCTGCGTTTCTTCTTCCAACTCTTCCATTATTTCATGGACAGAATGTTCGCGCTCTCCCCAAGGTTTAAGGTTAATTAAACAAGTACCCGCGTTGGACCCTCTACCTTCTGTCATGATTTCGTATCCTGCCAATGAGGAAACAGACTCAACACCATCAATCTCTTCGCAAATTTCTTGCAATTGATGAGACACCAAGTTTGTTCGCTCAAGCGTTGCGCCCGGAGGAGTTTGCACAATGGCATAAATGGTTCCTTGATCTTCACTTGGAATAAATCCAGAAGGCAATATCTTGTTTTGGAAAAAGATACCTATACCAAAAGCAATCAAAACAATGGCAGTAATTAACCTACGATTGACAATTAATTTGAGCAGCTTAACATATCTTCCAGTTAGTTTGTCAAACCCACCATTAAACCTGTCTAATAACCATCTAATTGGAGACTTGCGTTTAGGTTTATCATGATTATTCTTTAATAACATAGCACAAAGCACAGGTGTTAAGGTTAGTGCAATAATTGCTGACAGAATAATTGAGCTTGCCATTGTAATTGAGAATTGTCTATAAAAAGTTCCAACTGGACCAGACATGAATGCAATAGGCACAAATACAGAAACCATAACTGCTGTAATGGCGATAATTGCACCACTAATTTCGCTCATTACGGCTTTCACCGCCTTGTAGGGAGAAAGGTTCGTTTCTTCCATTTTGGCATGTACGGCTTCTACCACTACAATCGCATCATCCACTACAATACCAATTGCTAGAACAAGTGCAAATAGGGTAATTAAGTTAATGGATAAACCAAAGAACTGCATGATGAAAAAGGCACCAATAAGTGAAACAGGCACTGCCAAAATTGGAATGAGTGTTGATCTTAAATCACCAAGGAATAAGAATACAACCAAAGCAACCAAAATAAAGGCATCTCTTAAGGTGTGTGTTACTTGTTCGATAGACGCATCTAAAAAATTGGATACATCATAACTGATTTTATAATCAACTCCAGGAGGAAAACTTTTTTTCATTTCCTCTAGTTGTGCTTTCACGTCAGCAATAACTTCAGTTGCGTTTGAACCAAAAGATTGTTTTAATACAATTGATGCAGATGGGTGTCCATCAAGATTAGAATAAATATCAAAAAATTCACTTCCTAATTCTACTTCTGCAATATCACTTAAATGAATCGTCTCCCCTTCAGAATTTGCGCGAATAATAATGTCTTCATATTCGGAGGCTTCATTATAACGCCCTTTATAGGTTAAAACATACTCTAACGATTGTGCTGCAATTCCTGAACTACGACCCAATCTACCAGGGCGCCCAACAATACTTTGCTCGGCCAGTGCTTCCATAACTTCTTCTGAAGAAATTTTGTAAGCTCTCATTCGATCAGGGTTCAACCAAACTCGCATGGCGTATTTTCTACTTCCTAAAATTTGAGCTCTTGCAACCCCATCAATTCGATTAATTTCCGGAATCATTTGCACATTTGCGTAATTGTACAAGAACTTTTCATCCATTGTATTGTCATCACTATAAAGGTTGACATACATGAGCATACTTGGTTGAATTGGCATAATGATTACTCCTTCACGTTGTACCAAATCTGGCAAAAGAGGCATTACACGATCCACCCTTGTTTTTACTCGAATTACGGCATCATTAGGATCTGTACCAGGTTCAAATACAACACGAATAGTTGCTTCACCCGCACTTGTTGCATCAGATGCGATATAGCGCATACCTTGTACACCGTTAATTGAATTTTCAAGTGTTGTTAAGGTTGATTTCACCAAAACATCTGCACTTGCGCCAGGATAAGCAATAAAAATATTTACCGTTGTAGGTGCAATTTGAGGAAATTGGGAGGTAGGTAATTGTTTAATGGCTAAGGTTCCAACAAAAACCATTATAACCGAGATTACAATGGCCAATACTGGCCTGTGTATTATATTTTTAAACATGATTTAAGATTTTTTTGCGTGAATGATTACTCGGCGTACAATTCTAAATTATTGAGTACCGTTTCAGGGTCCTCCAAGTCATATTCGATTTTATCACCTTCTTCCACTTTTCTCAATCCATCTAACAAAATTTTGTCCGTAACCTCTAATCCTTCTGAAACAACATAAAGGTGTGGTAATTCTGATACGATACTGATTTGTCTTGTGACGATTGTATTGTTTTCATCTACAACAAAAACGAATTTTTTATCTAAAATTTCGAATGTGGCTTTTTGCGGAATAATTAGCGCATGTTTTAACGGTGTTGTCATTAAAATATTCCCCGTTTCACCATGTCTTAATAATCCTTCTGGGTTTGGAAAAGTTGCTCTGAAAGCAATATTCCCTGTTTCATTATTAAAGTCGGCTTCAATTGTTTCAACAATACCCACATAATTAAACAACTTATTGTTGGCCATTTTCAACTTAACTTCTGCCAAACTATCTGTTTTAAACTTCATTTTAAAGTCAAGATACTCGGCTTCTGGCACATTAAAATAAACCCACATTTGGTTGTTGTCAGACAGGTTGGTTAATAATTCACCCTCATCAACCAAGCTTCCAAGTCGCATGTGAAAACGGTCTATAATTCCATCAAAAGGCGCCTTAATATCCGTAAATCCAAGATGCACTTGCGCTAATGATAACTCGGCTTTAGCTTTATCTAATTTAGCTTGCATTAAGGCGAGTTGATTTGGAGAAACAATATTACTATCCGCTAATAATTTAGTGTTTTTGTATTCGGTTTCAGCGTAGTGCACCTCTGCTAAAGCTTTCTCTAGCTCTGCTTCGTATAAGTTGGGCATTATCTGAAATAAATGATCTCCTTTTTTTACAAAATCTCCTTCGTCAACATATATCTTTTCTAAGAAACCCTTTTCCTGTGCTCTTATTTCAATATGACTAATTGCGTGGATTTGGCAAACATACTCTTTGGTAATGAGTGTGTCTTTATATATGGGTTGTGTTACTGTGAATTTAGAGTGGTGTTCTTCTTCACTTTCTTTCTCTGAACTACAACTAACTGCACCTATTACGGTTAGTATAAGGAGCAATACATATATTGCTTTTCTAAAATTATATTTTGTTTTCACTTTTAATGGTACTTTAAATTTGATTATTATTTTGTGCATGAAACACAACGTTTTAGCCCCGGTATGAACAGAGGTCTAGCTAAATTTTGAAGATTAGATCAATCTTCGCAATAAATCAAATTATAAGTACACTATAGCGCAGATGTGTTCGAAGTGAACCACGCTCTATTGTTGAATTGTTTTTGGGTGAGCTATAATAATTATTTACTACTGATGAAAGCGACAAGTTTGCTTGAAGTAATGCAGCACTTCGGTCCCAATTTGTAGTTGGAAGTAGTTTCTTTTTCCCTTCCTCTTCCTCCTCTTCTTCCTCCACCTCTAAATCATAGATTTGGAAGTTTTTAGAAATGTCGTTAGAATTGAAATGAGAGTTGTTCTTGTTTAAGTCCTTTGAAGTGGTCTCGTTAGAGGCAGACAATTCAATATTTCCCTCATCTATAGCATCAAGAAATGAGAATGATGCATTCACATGAAGCATATTCCCAACAAAGGTTAGGAATAAAATAAAAACAGTTGCTATTGCCAAACATCTTTTCACTGGAACAAATGTAGAATGATATTTCTTTTGATAACTTGAATTTTAATTTTTTAACAAAAAATTAAGCTTTGGGAGAGAGTTATAAATCTAGATACCTTTTACTAAAATTAATAGAGTTTTCTTATAACTGCCTTTATAACAAAAAGAAAAGGCAATTGTTAAATCGTTATTTTTACGGAATTATGAACGAAGAAAATACTTCCAATGATGATATTTAGGATTCTCTTTTTGGTGTGCTTAATGGGACACTTTTCATCATTTGGACAAACTTCCATAAATGATCTTTATGAAAATGATCAATATGAGCTAATCATTGAATTACTCAATAAAAAGAAAAATCTAACCATGGATGAACTTACGTGGTTGGCTCGTTCCCATGGAAGAATAGGGGAATACGCAAATGGACTGATGTATTCTGAAGAGTTAATGAGGAAATGCGTAGAAGCCCAAGACACGTTTAATTTAGTTAGAGCAATAAATGTAAAAACAGAAAACTTAGTTGACTTAGGGAGGTATCAAGATGGACTTGAATTTTGTGAAGCAAATGATCAATATTTTCGTGATCAGGATTCTGCAGAATACCAGCTCTTATGTTTTAAATTGGGTATGATTCAATTTCATTTAGAGGATTATGAATCGGCTTATGATACCTATAATGAGATAACCATGGCGAAATTTCGTGATTTATGTCTTTTTAAGACAAATTATGCATTGGCGCTTATGGGAATTGGAGAATTTGATGAGGCTATTGTTAATCTAACTGAATCTGCTGCTATAGAAAAGCAAGAAGGATATTCTGCTTCTAATGAGTATGGTAATATCTCATTAATTTATATGCTTCAGAAAGATTGGGGTAAAGCAAAGATATATCTAGATTCTTCTGCGTTAGAGATTAGAAAACATCCATCATTGACAAGTGAAAAATACATTTTTGAAAGTTATTATGGTTTATACAGTAATACTGGAGAGGTAACTATTGCAAGAAGGTATTTGGATTCAATAGAAATTATAAATGAAAAGATCTTTAATCAGAAATTAGATGAAGAATTAGTTGCGTTGGAAACATCTTTCGAAAGAGAACACACACTCAAAAAGAAGATGATTGCTGTAGATAATGAATTGGCTTATTCTCAAAAGGTAACTCTATGGGGCGTAATTATCTTTTTAATATCATTGCTCATTTTAGGTGGAGTTATTGCTTTTTTGTGGATTAGGAATATCAAAACCCAAAATCAAAACATACTTGTTGAACAAAAGCTACTTCGTTCTCAAATGACACCTCATTTTATGTTTAATTCATTGGCAATTTTACAGGGAATTATTTTGAATAAAGAGTATAATAAATCAATTAACTACTTATCTAAATTTTCGAAGTTATTAAGAATTACATTGGAAAATTCTAGAGACAAGATTGTGCCGCTTGAAAATGAAATTAAGGCAATTGAAAATTATATTATTGTACAAAATTTAGGAACGGAAAACCTTTTTGAATGCACAATAGATATTGATTCGACAATAAATCAGAAAAAATTATTGGTTCCT
>CAKZPK010000054.1 GCA_937139035.1 uncultured Crocinitomix sp.
CTTTTTGTAACGACATGATTATATTTGTCTAAATTGATTAGAAATGATTGTAAAAAAGAATCTTTCCATTGGTGCTATTTTGTCTATCACCGGAATTCATATTATCTTGCTAACACTTTGGTGCACTTTGGTTATAGCTATTTATCATTTTACACATTGGAACTGGCTCGCTATTCCATGGCTTCCAATATCTGTTATCGGTACGGCCGTAGCCTTTTATGTAGGTTTTAAAAATAATTCCTCATACGATCGCCTTTGGGAAGCTAGAAAAATTTGGGGAGGAATTGTAAATACTTCTCGAACATTGATTATAACAGTGCGCGATAGTTTTTATTTGCACCGTTCCGAAGTTAAAAAGGACGAATCAGACGAAGTGAAAATTATAACGAATAGGCATATTGCTTGGTTGACAGCTTTGCGTTACGCCATGCGGTCTAAAAAAGTTTGGGAAGCTTCATATGAACAAAACCATAAAATGGAAACTTTCAGTTATAATATTCCTGAATATACATCAACTTTAGAAGAGGAGTTAAATCCCTACCTTTCTCAAGAGGAGTTTGAATACGTAATGTCTAAAGACAATAAACCAAACGCAATTATAAGTTTACAATCGCGGCATTTAAGAAGGTTGACAGACGAGAAAAAGATTTGGGATTTCTCATTACTAAACATGCAGCAAATGTTGCAAGAACTAACGGCCTTACAAGGGAAATCAGAGCGAATTAAAAACTTTCCATATCCCAAACAATACGGAAGTATAGGCTATCATTTTGTTCATATTTTTATGTGGATTTTACCAATAGCAATCATTCCTGCATTTGCTAATATTGGATCGGAAATGGCTGATACATTTCCACGTGTTAGTGAGTATTTTGTATGGCTAAATATTCCGTTTACAGTAATTATTATTTGGATTTTCAATACCATGCTTCGAATTGGATTGGCGGGTGAAAATCCATTTGAAGGATCTCCAAATGATGTTCCTATTTCCAATATTTCAAGAGGGATTACTAGAGATATTTTACAAATTATTGATGAGGATCAAGAAAATATACCACCGCAATTTGAAAATGAAAACCATATTCAAATGTAAAGGTTATACATTATGAAAAAGGCTCTGACTATTGTGTCAGAGCCTTTTTTTTGATAATAGTTTATTTTAAATCAAAACGATCCAAGTTCATTACCTTCGTCCAAGCAGCTACAAAATCACTGATAAACTTTTGCTTAGAATCTGCAAAAGCATATACTTCAGAAATAGCTCTCAGTTCTGAATTAGAACCAAAGATTAAATCAGCTCTTGTTCCTTTCCAATTTAATTCTCCTGTTTTACGGTTTCTACCTTCAAAGATTTTGTCATCTTCAGCTGTTGCTTTCCACGTGTTGCTCATATCCAACAAGTGAATGAAAAAATCATTCGTTAATTCATCCACATTTTTAGTGAAAACACCGTGGTTAGATTTATCGAAATTCGCATTTAAAACGCGCAAACCTCCAACCAAAACAGTCATTTCTGGTGCTGTTAGTGTTAATAATTGAGCTTTATCAACTAGCAATTCTTCAGCTGATATCGTTAGGTGAGGGTAAATGTAGTTTCTAAATCCATCTGCAATAGGTTGCAAGGCTTCAAAAGAAGCAACATCAGTCTGTTCTTGACTTGCATCTGTTCTTCCAGCATTAAAAGGAACTTGAATTTCATGTCCTGCATTTTTAGCTGCTAATTCAACTGCTGCTGTTCCGCCTAGTACAACCAAATCCGCAAATGACACTTTCTTATCTCCACTTTGTGCTGAGTTAAAATCATTTTGAATTTCTTCAATGATAGTAATGATTTTTGCCAATTCGTCTGGGTTGTTTACTGCCCAATTCTTTTGAGGCGCCAAACGAATGCGGCCACCATTAGCGCCACCACGTTTATCTGATCCTCGGAAAGTAGAGGCAGAAGCCCAAGCTGTTGAAACTAATTGAGAAACTGATAATCCAGACGCAAGTAACTTAGTTTTTAAAGTTTCTACATCATTTTTGTCAATTAATGCATGATCAACATTTGGAATAGGATCTTGCCAAATCATTTCTTCTTGTGGAATATCTTCGCCCAAATATAAAGCTGTTGGCCCCATGTCTCTGTGGGTTAATTTAAACCAGGCTTTTGCAAAAGCCTTTTCAAATTCCTCTGGATTGTTTCTGAATTTTGTTGAAATGGCTAAATAAGCAGGGGCTAATTTCAAAGCCATATCAGCCGTAGTCATCATTAAGTCATTAAGCTTAGATGAATCATGAGCTGCAGGAGTTTTGTCTGCATTTGAAGCAGCCGTAGGTTTCCACTGGTGTGCACCTGCTGGACTTTTAGTTAATTCCCATTCATAATCTAACAATACTCTGAAAAAGTCATGATCCCATTTATCTGGGACAGGTGTCCAAGCGCCTTCAATTCCACTTGTAATTGTGTCATCACCGTGTCCAGAACCATAAGTGCTTTTCCAACCTAATCCTAGTTCTTCAATTGGTGCTGCTTCAGGTTCACGACCAACATATTTGTCAGGGTCGGCAGCTCCATGAGCTTTACCAAACGTATGTCCACCAGCAACTAATGCAACAGTTTCTTCATCATTCATGTTCATTCTTGCAAATGTTTCACGAATATCAACTGCTGACTTTAAAGGATCTGGATTTCCATTCGGACCTTCAGGGTTTACATAAATTAATCCCATTTGCACGGCGCCTAGCGGGTTTTCCAAGTCTCTTTCTCCACTATATCTTTTATCTCCTAACCATTCGGTTTCACTTCCCCAATTTATGTCTTCTTCAGGTTCCCAAACGTCTTCGCGTCCTCCAGCAAATCCATAAGTTTCAAACCCCATAGACTCTAAGGCGCAATTTCCAGCTAGTATTAGTAAATCTGCCCAAGAGATTTTTTGCCCGTATTTTTGTTTAATCGGCCACAGTAATAAACGTGCTTTATCCAAGTTTCCATTGTCTGGCCAACTGTTTAGTGGTGCAAACCTTTGTGAACCTGTTACTGCGCCGCCTCTACCGTCTTGAATACGGTAAGTTCCTGCACTGTGCCATGCCATACGTACAAATAATGGTCCGTAATGCCCATAATCTGCAGGCCACCAGTCTTGTGAATCAGTCATTAATTCGATCAATTCTTTCTTTACAACATTTAAGTCTAAGCTGCTAAAAGCTTTTTTATAGTCAAAGGCAATATCCATTGGGTTTGACTTATTGGAGTGCTGTCGAAGTATATTTAATTTTAATTGATTAGGCCACCATTCTCTATTTGATGTTCCACTTCCTGCACTTGTTGTTCCCATTCCATGATTAAATGGGCATTTACCTTTATTTTCTGACATGACGTATTGTTTTTGTTTTAACAAATATCCATCATCTTAATTGATTTACAAAATAGATAATGTTATATTTGATATTGATAAAATCAATAGTATGACTCTTCAACAGTTAAAGTATCTCGTAGCACTCGATAATTATAGGCATTTTGTTACGGCAGCAGAGAAATGTTTTGTGAATCAATCAACCATTACAATTCAGGTTAAAAAACTGGAAGAGGAAATCAATATTAAAATATTTGATAGAAGTAAATCTCCACTAACAGTGACACCTGCAGGAGAAAGAATAATAGAAAAAGCTAGAAGTGTGTTAGGAGAGGTTAAGGAAATGAAAGCAATGGTTGCAGATGAAAAAGAAAGTGTGAAAGGAACCTTTAAAATAGGCATTATACCAACCATATCTCCTTATATAATTCCTAGTTTTAGCCTTGATTTTGAAAAAGATCATCATGATACACAGTTGATTATTGAAGAGTTAGAGTCTGAGCAAATTATTGACTCATTAAAAAAGGGAAAATTGGATATTGGCATATTAGTCACTCCGTTAAATGATCGAGATATTCGAGAAATACAACTCTATAATGAACCATTCATTTTTTATGGAAGCAAATCTCATTCTCTTGTTAAAAAGAAAGAGTTAGAGCTTAGTGATTTACAAACAATAGATAATTTATGGTTATTGAAAAACGGACATTGTTTTAAAAATCAGGTGGAGCGTTTATGCAAAAATTATAATAATAAAAGCTCAATTCAGTTTCAAAGTGGATCAATTGAAACGCTGAAAAAAATGGTGGACAAATATAAAGGATGCACGCTTGTGCCTGAAATGTCGGTGAGTGAAAATGAGAGTGAAAATATCACCTTTTTTAAAGAGCCAAAACCCGTAAGAGAAGTAAGTTTGATTGTTCACAAAAATTTTACAAAAGAAGCTTTACTCGAGATTATTCGTGAAAAAATATTGGGAGTTGTTCCAGATAAATTTGAAAAGAATGAACGTTATATCCGTGTGAAATGGAGATAATTAATGAGCATATTCTTTAACTGCATGTACACCCCAATCTGCAATTGCTGTTAATAAAGGGATTAGAGTTTTTCCAAAATCAGTTAAGGCATATTCTACTTTTAATGGTGGTTTTGTGGTATAAACAGTTCGTTTAATAATTTGATGCTCTTCCAAACTTTTTAGTTGCAAACTCAGGGTTCTTTCTGTTGCACTAGGAATTTTTTTTCTTAATTCGTTATATCGCAAAGGTTTTTCAATCAAGTGAAATAAAATTACTGATTTCCACTTTCCTCCAATGATTCCCATAGTTACACTTGTACAACAAGGGTATTTTTTTCCATTAATTTCATGCATAATTGATACTATCCTTTTTGACCGTTATTGCAAATATAAAACACTATACTTAGTTTTGCAACTATAATAATTATAGTATAAAAATGGAGATAAAAGAAATATTAAATTGGAGGTATACAACGAAAAGTTTTGACCCGACCAAAAAGATAAGTGAAGATAAAATGTCGGCAGTTAAAGCCTTGCTAAGGATGAGTCCTTCAAGTACAAATTTGCAACCGTGGCATTTTATAATTACTGAAAGTGATGAAGGAAAAGAGCGCATGGCAAAAGGTACGCAAGGTTTTTTTAAGTTTAACGAACCAAAAGTATTAAACGCCTCGCATGTTATATTGTTTTGCTCAAGAATCACAGCAGACAATGATTATATGCAGCATATATTGGAGGTAGAGGATAAAGATGGACGCTACCCAAATGATGAGGCAAAGCAAATGATGAACGGTGGAAGAAACATTTTTGCAGACATCCATAAATATGATTTAAAAGATTTGCAACATTGGATGGAGAAACAAGTTTATTTAAATATTGGAAATTTCTTGCTTGGAGTGGCAGCTTTAGAAATTGATGGCGCACCAATGGAAGGTATTGATGTGAAAGCTTTAGATGAGGAGTTTGGATTAAGAGCAAAAGGTTTTACGGCTGTTACTGCGGTGTCAATTGGATATCGTACGAATGAGGATTTCAATTCAACTGATAAAAAGCCTAAATCAAGATTGCCTGAGAGTGAGCTATTTACAATCATTTAGTTTTAAAGGCAAAATCATTTTATAAAGAGGTTCTATGTGTTAGAACCTCTTTTTGGTTTATCAAACTATTTAATAGTTAACAGTTTGATAATTAAACAAAGCCTTAGATACATGATTTTGATAGATTTTTGAGATTAATTTCAATTGTGCATCAATCATAGCTTGATCGCGTGTGTTGACAAGAAATAATGAACTTTCTCCAATATTAAAAAGTGTCAATTCAGCATTGTACAAAGCCGTGTAATTTTTCAAGGTTTTGGCTGAAATGTCAACTTGTTTATGCGTGCTTAACCATGTATTGTAGGTGGCTTCAATCTTGTAACTTATCTCTGCAGTTTTATTTTGCATTAGCACATTTTGTTCTGCTAATTTAAGTGTTGTTAGTTTTAAATCTCCACGTTCTTTTCGTGTGAAAATAGGATAGGAAATATATGCGCCCCAATTATAATTATCAATAGAATAAGAACCTAAAACATTATCAGATACTGGACTGCTGAGTGCATTGTATTTGAGTTGTGCAACTGGTTTTAAAGCCTCTTTTTTTAAGCGGTAATCAATTTTAGAGAGCTCAATTTTATTTTGAGACAGTACAATTTCAGGATGATTTGCAGCTAAAGTGTCTAGGTTGATAATTGCAGAAAGTGGAGGAGTAGAAGTGAATGAATGATCAAATAGTTGAGGAGAAATCGTACTATCGAGTTCTAAAGGAATGAAACCATCTTCCCATAAATAGATCGCCAATAGAGCTTTTTTATTATCCAAATCAAGTTTCGATTGTTCCAAGTACAGTTCACGTTCTTGAACTTGTAATAAGGCCTTCAGCGTATCAACCGCAGCTTTGTCTCCCAACGCTGCGCTTTCGCGAACAGCATCCAATCGAATTGTTGCATTTTTTGTTGCGGCGGAATAAACCACAAATTTGTTATAAGCTTTATACCAGTCCCAATAGGCAATAGAAGCATCTAAAATCAGCTGGTTAAGAATTAATCGTTGTTCTAAACGAGAGCTGTTTTGGTAAATCTCGGCTTGTTTTAATTCTGCTCTTCTTGCGTCAATAAATAATCCATTTCCAAGGTTTATTGTTAATCCAGCATACCATAGTCCAGCATTTGCAGGGGTGTATAATTCAGGGTTTAATCGTTCTCCCGAATTATTATTGTATCCAGCTTGAGCGGTAAGCCCAAACCACGTTGGAACTTTTAGTCCTGCATGTAAGTGGCTATAATATTGTTTGCCCTCAAAATATTTTTGATTTGCAGAACCGCCCACTTTAGGGTCAAAACCTCCTTTTGCTTTCATTAGTTTTGCATCTCCCATTTCGCTTATAAGTTGAGCTTGATATGCAATTGGATGATTGTTTTTTACTAATTCAATAAAATCAGTAAAAGCAAAATTTACAAGCGTATCTTGGCCATATGTCAGAGAATTCATGAATAGAAAAACTAGAATAATTAATCTCATTTCTTGGTTTTATTAGTGGTTTCAGTTGTGTAAAAGTCAGGCGGAAACCCATTAATCTTTCGCCATAGTTCATACCAAATTGGAACGTCAGATAAAAGCATCATGCTTGAACTTCCAGATCCGTATCTAAGTGCTTCTGGCCAGGGATTGTCATCAGGATCAGGAGAAACCAATACGCGGTATTTACCATTCGGACTGATGTATTGATCAATGGCATAAATTTCCCCGCCGTAAGTTCCGTAACTCGCATCAGGCCATCCTGAAAATACGATTGCAGGCCAACCGTCAAATTGTAGTCGTACTTTCTCATTCAGTTGGATGAGTGGAAGATCGATTGGGGCGACATATAATTCCACGGCTAAGTCATAATTAGCAGGCATAATCGTTAAGATTTCTTCGCCTTCTTTAATTGTTTCGCCTATACCATTAGAAATAGTTTTTGTGATATAGCCATCTTGTGGAGCAGTGATATAATATAAGCCATTGCGGTAGACGTAATTGCTGTATTGATTTTCTAATTTGCTTACAGCAGTCTCAGTATCTAGTTTACTAGACATAGTTGAAAATTTGTCCGATTGAATTTTATTGTAATCCGTTTCAAATTTGATTTGAACATTGGATAATTCCAATTGTAAACTGATGAGCTCATTTTGACTATTTAACCACTTGTTTTTAGCAGTAATCATATATGCGCGCGAATCTTGTAGTTTTAAGTTCTTAGTTTCAAGGTCTGTCAATGATTTTAAACCACTGCGGTAAAGACTATCTTGGCGTTTGTATTGATACTCGGCTGTTTCATAATTAACGAGTGCAGCTTTATATCCAATACTGTCGTTTTGAACTTTTAATGCTGCTTGTTGATATTTAATTCGGGTTTGAGACAGTTTCAAATCTCTTTGTTCACGAAGAACCTCCAGTTGTTCTTCTTGTGTCTTAATTTTATCTGAATAAACCGTAATCGATTCCTTTTTATAGTCTACTTGATCTTGTGTTCTAGGAAGTAGGTTTTCATCAAAGTAGGCGTCTTTTACTTCTTTAATTTTAAGAATTGTGTCGCCAGCTTCTACAAAGTCTCCTTCGCGTACATACCATTGTTCAATTTGTCCTCCAATAACAGAGTTTAAACTTTGCGGACGTTGGTTGGGGTGTAATGTCGTTAATGTACCTTTCGATCGGATGTTTTGTGTCCATGGTAATAGTAAGATGAAAACGAATAGAATTAAAGAAATATAGATAATTCTTGGTAAAACTTTTCCAGAGACTTTTTGCTCTACATTTTCTAAAGCAGAATACTTTTTGGGAACGATATATTTTGTAACTCTTGAATTTGAAATATTTAGCATTGTACTTAGTTTAGTTGGGTTAGTGTACCATTTTCTGATAGGATGACACGATCCACTTTTGAATACCAGTTATCATCTTTTGAGGCTACAACCAGTGTCCATTCATTTTCCTTTGAGGTTATAAAATCCATGATTTTGTCGCGCTCTCTTTGTTCCATAGAGGTAAAAGCGTCTTTAACTAATAGAAGTTTAGGTTTATCTGCTATGCTTCTTGCTAATATTAGCTTGTCAACAATACCTTTAGAAAAGTGCTTGCCCTGCGAATGAATGGGGGTGTTGTATCCATTCGGTAATTTTTTAATGAAATCAGATAGTCCTAAATTTTCAACTGCCCACTGGACATTTTGAAAAGTAGCTTTCTCCCTGCCCATTGTGATATTTTCTAGCACAGTTCCCTCAAATAATAATTCATCCATAAAACAATCACCAATTGCAGATCGCAAATGATTAGGGTTTAAATTTCCCATTGGAAGGTCATTAAAAATTACTGAGCCAGATTCAACTTTGTATAAACCTGCTAACAAGTATAAAAGCGTTGTTTTACCTGCATCACTTTTTCCTGTAATAAGTACGCGTTCTGCTGCATTTATTTTAAGCGAAGCTTTGTCAAACATGAGTGACTCTTGGAAAGGATATTTAAAATCAACCTCTGCTAGTTCAACTTTTAATGCATTTTGATTGACTGTTTCGCCAATATTGATTCCATCATTTCTTTCTAATTCTAAATCTGTAACCTGTCCAACTTTTTCTAATGATGTTAACACGTCATAAATAGTTTCTAAGCTTAGAATTAGTTTTTCTACCGAGCTTATTACGAGTAGTATGATAATTTCTGCCGCAACAAACTGTCCAATGTTCATTTGTTGCTCCATCACTAATAAACTACCAACAATTAGCAAGCCTGCCGCAACTAAAACCTTGAATCCAACCATTAACATGTATTGATTTTTCAAAACTTTAAAGTGTTCGTCCCTTGCTGCAACATAGCTATTCACCTCTACATTTGTTCGTTCCATAGGTAGGTCTGTTGTTCCGGCTAATTTGAAACTTACACTGGTTCTTGCTACTTCCTCTAGCCAATGGGCAACATTGTATTTACTTTTTGACTCTTTCAGGCTGGTGAGCAATCCATTTTTTGAGGTGAGTTTAAATATGGTGTAAACTAAAATGATGAGAATTAAACTGAATACAATAAAGAATGGGTGATAAAGAGAGAGTAGGAGTAGTCCAAATATGGTTTGAATCGACGCGGTAGAGAAATCAATTAATATTTTTGAGAGACCTTTTTGAATTGAAATAACATCAAAAAAACGGTTCATTAATTCCGGTGCGTAGTGTCTATAAAGGGCTTCCATTTTTACTTTTGGAATTCTGTATGCAAATTCAAAGGCAGCTCTAGTAAATATCTTTTGCTGTAGGTTTTCAGTTATCTTTAATTGATTTACCTGAAGTACGCCAGTTATGGCAACGCCAAGAATAACAAACGCAACGAGAACAATCCATGATGTGCTTATTTGTCCACCTTGGATGATGTTTATGATAGATTGTATTCCTAATGGAAGGGATAAGTTTACGAGCCCATAAAAAAAGGCATAAACGTAAACATTCTTAATTTCTTTTTGGTCAGGTTTTAACAGCAGCCAAAATCGCTGAACAGGACTATAGGTTTTAGTGTCCATAATTTTATAAATAAGGTTAATTGAACTATTAGAAAGTAGAGACGGATTCAACTTAGGAATCCATTGAACTAAAGTTCGGGGGGAGGTGTCGGAATTTTACCGTACCGAATATCCATTGATTTAATATGTGGTACGCTTGTTGCTAGTCCTAAATCAATGGTGGTTACTTCTATATAAAGCTGCGTATGACTTAGGTTTTTGGTTTCTGATTCTTGCGAATCACCATCTTCTTCACAATCAACCAAATGAGTTTGATCTTTACTAAATTCGGTATATTCAGTTACTGTACTTATCACAATCGCCCCTAATAAAAAAGTCATAAGAATCACCGAGATGTTTAGGTGAATTTTATATGTCCTTTTTTCTTTATACATTTTTATTTTGTATTAATGCATGCAAATATAATAGTAATACTATTAAAAATGATTGTAAAACTATATTTTTTTATTCTTTTATGAATAACAAGGAGTCGTAGTTATTGTTCTTTAAAAGATGAAATAACTTCGTGATTGGATATGAAATTGTTGTCGTTGCTTGGTTTAGCTGAGAATTATTAGGTTCAAAAAATAAAAACTATTATGCTTTCCAAGCTTTAGAAATTCTTTTCATGCGTCTTTTATTTGCCCCAAAATCTCCATAACCAATTCTTGATGCAGATCTAAAATGAATGAGTTGGGTAGTGGAGTCAAAATAGAATTCCACATCATCAATATACTTTCCTATAGCTGTTGAAAATTCAAAATGTAGGTAGGTACTATCTTCTTTTACAAGTTTTGTTCCTTCCATTTTTAATACAATCTCTTTAATCTTAGTTTTTGAATCTTCAAGACTGTTTTTATAATCTAATGCAGGCATTTTTTTTCGAGCCCTCTTTTCTAAAGAGCAAACACAATTGGGTGATTTGGGACAAGGTTTTAGAGGAGATTCATTCTGAGCTAAAGAACCAAGGCTTATTATCCAAAGTGAAACACATATTAAAATTCGAAAATATCGCATGTGCAAATCTAGTGAATGATATAAGAACTGGCTTCAATAATATGCAGATTCAAAAGCGTAACTAAAATTTCTACTCTTAGTTGGAGGTTGGCGTATCCGGAGAACTTATGTTGTAATAATCAAACTGAACTTTCCTTCTTAAGATCTAGATTATCAAGGGGGTCGTTTTATTGAAGTGCAAATTGATCGAAATAAAAGACTTGTTTAGCGAAAATATGGATGTAATTATTTTCAAAACGTTGCAAATTATGCGCTGTAAGATTATGTTTGCCTCTAACTCATAACTTAAAAAAAGTAAAATATGAAAAGATTATTACTATTAGCGGTAGCTATTATTATATTCTATCCAATCAATGGGACAAGTCAATTATATGATTTTACCTCCCATACCTTTACAAATGCCGGTGCATTGGGTAAAGATGGCCCAAATCTAGGAGCATGTCAAGCGGCCTACGCTGCCGAAGTTTGGGAATTAGATCCTGCACTGTTTAGTATGACGACCCAAGGTATTCAAGAATGGACAGTACCTGTAACAGGAACTTACGAAATAGAGGCAGCTGGTGCACAAGGTGGAAATGACCTTTATACAGTTAATCCCGAAGATGGGGGATTAGGCGCTAGAATGATTGGAACCTTTGATTTAACTGAAGGAGATGTTCTTTATATTTTGGTTGGTCAAAAAGGTGAAGATACAAGAGTAACAGGAATTGATAATGCTGCGGCTGGTGGCGGTGGCGGTACATTTGTTTGGGACCCAACTGATGATGCATTACCAATGATTGCATCAGGCGGTGGCGCTGGGGGAAGTGGATTTGATTATGCAGGTAGAAATGCTACTGATGCAGAAGATGGGCAAAACGCATTTAGTTTTGTTAATGGTGGAATTGGTGGAAATGGAGGTCGTTTAAACACTGGAGGGTCTAGTTATTGGGCTGGCGGTGGTGCCGGCTGGTTAACAAATGGAACTGGAGGAAATCAGGGAACGCTTTATCTCTATACTGGTTCTTATGGACAGGGTGGAAGACGCCCTTTAGAAGGTGGAATAGGTGGTGTCCGTTTTAATGATGGCAATGATGAAGGTGGAGATGGTGGATTTGGCGGCGGCGGCGGCGGCGGTTCTGACAATATGGGAACCGGCGGTGGCGGTGGCTACTCTGGTGGCGGTGGCCAAAATGGAAATGAATACCCATCAATGAACTCTGGAGGTGGAGGCGGATCCCATAACGGTGGTGCAGATCAAGATAATACTGCGGCTATTAATACAGGGAACGGATATGTAA
>CAKZPK010000055.1 GCA_937139035.1 uncultured Crocinitomix sp.
CAATTTTAGAATTTGGTGCGCCAATTAAGTCACGAATTCCATCATTATTCAGATCAACATGAAAAGCAGCTGGAAATATGGCTAATTCAACAGGCAACGAATTAGATGGAAATTCAAGGTCTTGCTCATCCATTCCTGAATTTGTATTTACAACTTCGCCAGAATTCATTAATAAGACCAAATTATCATAAGAAGCATCTCCAATAACCAAATCAAGCACGCCCGAATTATCCATGTCTAAAGCCAACACTGAAGAACCAATGTGACGTGTAGCTCTTTCATCCAGATTATCATAAATAACAGGAAATTCCTCTGTTAAATCAACTAACCTGCAAGGGTATTCTAGCGTATCCCAAAGTGTAACCTCATTCGTTGCGGCATCTTCTCTGAAACGTCCCCAGCAAATATTCTTAGTTTCAAAAATTAAAGAATCACATGTTCCATAAGTTTCCATACTCACACACTTATGATACTCAACTGTAGTACCTAATACACCAAATGCTAAAACATCCTTATCACCATCTCCGTCCACATCTATAATTGCAGGAATATCTGAAGAGCGCATATACATATAACTATCTCCACCATAAATTTGAGAAACCAATAAAGGTTCTACCAACTCAAATGCATTACCATCATCCTCTCCACCAATATTTCTAAACACTCTGCCTCCACCTATTTCAGAAGTAAATAAATCTTTCAACCCATCACAATCATAATCCACCAACAAAGCCCAGTCATGCAAATCTGCAGGAAAGTCATTTTCATATTCAGGTGCATAGTCATAATCTGTTTCTCCAGGACCGCCTTTTTGCAAAAATGTTAGCACCTTATTACAAGTACGGTCAAAAACAAATAGATCCTCTACTCCATCAAAATCCAAATCAATAGATGAAAACTGGCAATAGTCCATGCCACCAGCCCAAGGAAATTCTTGCGCCGCACCATCCTGAATTACCTCTATTAAATTATTGCGTTCAAATCCAAACTGCGCAAATGTGCAGGTAGACATAATTGTAAAAACAATAAGGACAATTTTTTTAAACATAGACTTTTAATTTTCCCGCAATATTTAAGGAGCTATTCTAAAATCAACTTTTTTGTAATGATTTTATGATCATCAATAATATGAATGAGGTAAACACCTTTCGCAAATTGTTCAAGATCAATTAAAAATTGATTTGATTGCGGGCTTAGATTAGCCAATGTTTTTCCAGAAATACTTGAGACAACAATTTTAGTTTGTTTTAACTCGCTTGCGCTAATTGCTCCTAAACTTACAGTAACGTTGCTAGATGCAGGATTAGGATAAATTGCAATTTCATCTTCATTGGCAAAGTCGGTTAAATTAATGTTAGTTGTTGGTGCAGATTGATAAAGTGCCACACCTCCACGGCGATTACCCAAAACCAGTTCTAATCGATTGTTTCCATTCAAATTTGCAACAGCTGGAGCTGAATAGGTTCCAATATTAATATTGTCTACAATTGAGTCTACTAAATGAAACGAGGCATCCAAATTATCATCAATATCATCATAGTAATAAACATACCCACGTTTAGAACCAACAAGAAGGTGATACTCTCCATCAACATCAATAAATTGAGGAACTGCAAATCCTTCTATAAATTCGTCCCCTGAAACATTTACTCCACCAAAATCATCCGTTACTTCTTCAAAATTATAGGTTCCAATTCCTGTGTTCTCCAAAAATTGTAGTTTTCCTGAACGGCGCCCAATTACTAAATCAGAATCTCCATCCCTATCAATATCCACCAAATGTGGATAACAATAAGTTCCATCATGAACTGGTGATCCTTCACTATTTAGCAGCAAAATAAAGGTGTTAAAAATTGCAGGATTTCCTGCTCCGCCAGTATTTTCCATATAATAACAATAGCCCAAGTATTCTCCTAATATCATGTCTTCATCTCCATCTCCATCTAAATCGCCAAACGCTGGATATAGTGTTAACGTTTCTCCTATCCCCATGGTAGAAATATCTTGATAATCATCTGTAACAAATTCAAATACGGGCGCTTCGGCAGTACCGACATTCTCATAATAAGAAATTTTTGAAATTAAGTTTTCAGTATCTGAATTAAAACGTCCAAAACTGCTCACCAAAAGGTCTTTTAAACCATCTCCATTATGATCAAAAAAGACAGGTAAAGAAGAGGTACCAACCTCTATCATTTCGCTTTGAAGGAATTCATTATCATTATAAATAAAATCTGGTTCTAAATCTGCCCCCTCATTTACATAGCTCCAAACACTCTTTACGTTTTCTGAACCAACTTTGGAGTTCGGAGAAACAACCATATCACGAATGCCGTCATTATTAATATCTAAATGATACGCCGCTGGAAAGATTGGCAAATCAACAGACACCGAAGTTGAAGGGAAAGAATTATCCTGCGATTCCATACCTGAATTAGAATTAACCTCTTCACCTGCATTTATAAGCATAGTTAAACTACTGTATGAAATATCGCCTAAAACTAAATCCATCACTCCAGAGTTATCCATATCCAAGGCCAAGACAGTTGAACCTGCGTGGCGATCTTGTCTTACACCTGAATGTCTTGATGGTCCTTCAGGATCATCAAAATCAATATCACGGCATGGCGAAACCAATGTGTCCCACAAGGTGACTACGTTAGATGAAATATCTTCTTTAAACCTTCCCCAGCACTCGCTTTTTCGTTCATAAACTATTGAATCGCAAACGCCATAAAGCTCTTGGCTTAAATTCTTAAAATAATAAACTGTTGTACCTGGCACACCAAATGCCAATATATCCAAATCATCATCTCCATCAATATCCACAATTGCTGGAATATCAGCAGGGCTTAAATATAATGGAGCCTCACCATCCATCACATTTTCTTTTACCAATGGTTCAATTAAAACAAAATCATTCTCACTGACTCCATCTCCGGTATTCATAAATACTCTACCCGAGCCAATAAAATAAGTGAAAATATCTTTTTTTCCATCACAATTATAATCGACTAATAGAGCCCAGTGATGCAAATCTTTCGGGAAATCTTTTTCATATTCGGGAGCATATTCATACTTTGATTCTCCTACTCCACCTTTTTGCAAAAAGGTCATTACTTTATCACAGGTACGGTCAAATACAAACAGATCTTCCACTCCATCAAAATCCAAATCAATAGATGAAAACTGACAAAAATCCATTCCGCCTGCCCAAGGAAAATCTTGACTTTCTCCACTTTCAATAACATCTATTAAATCACTTCGCTCAAATCCAAACTGAGCATAGGTAGCTACAGAAAATATGGTTGATACAATAAGTAGGCTTTTTCTAAACATATTCAATACTTTACTCTTTAAAGATAGTGTACTTTTTTATGAATAACGTTGCTTATAGGCAATTAGTGAGTAAAAAGTTGCATTTATTGATTAAACTCAACACAGTTATGAACCGATTATCAAATATTTGCTAAGAGATAAGCAAACAATTGTTATTTTTAAGGCTCTTAAATTTGATATACCAAATAACTATGAAACATTTTATTATTTCGGGAATTCTATTAGCAGGAACTCTTGCAAGTTGCGGAGGAGCTGATGGAACCGAAGACGTTGAAAACACAGACGAAGTAAAGGACAGTATTGTATATACACCTTTACAAACTGATCAAATTGAAAAGTTTGCAGATTTGCAGATTTTACAATATGATATTCCTGGATTTTACCAATTAACATTGGATCAAAAAAAGTTGGTGTATTATCTATACGAAGCCGGACTATCTGGTAGAGATATGATTTGGGATCAAAATTACAGACACAATCTTGAAATTAGAAATGCTTTAGAGCATATTGCAGCTAATTACAGCGGTGACACTTCTGACGCTAATTGGGAAAAATTTATGACCTACACGAACCGTGTTTGGTTTTCAAACGGAATTCACCACCACTACTCTATGGACAAATTTGTTCCAGATTTTAGCCGTGAATATTTTGACGGTTTACTTAGTGAAACTGGAGCCGAGTTAAATTCAGAAGTTGTGGACAGAATGTTTGACAACACAGCAGACATGAAACGTGTAAGTTTAGATGGATCGAAAGATTTGATCTTAGGTTCTGCAACTAACTTTTATGGTGAAAATGTAACAGAAGAGGATGTTAATAATTTTTACGCTGAACGTATGGAAGCTGCCGGAGATCACCCTGTTGAATTCGGTTTAAATTCTCGCTTAGTAAAAGACGAAGACGGAACTGTAAGAGAAGAGATTTGGAAAGCAGATGGAATGTATAGCGAAGCAATTACTGAAGTTGTTAAATGGTTAAAATTAGCACAAGGTGTTGCTGAAAATGATGAACAAGGTAAGGCACTAGGATTATTAGTTGAGTACTATGAAACTGGAGATCTTGAAAAATGGTCTCAATTTAACATTACATGGTCTCAAGCAACAGAAGGTGACATTGATTACATCCAAGGATTTGTGGAAGTATATGGTGACCCTGTTGGTATGAGAGGTTCTTACGAGTCTATCATTCAAATTACAGATTTTGATGCATCAGAAAGAATGGCTGTTTTAGCAGAAAACGTACAGTACTTTGAAGACAATTCATCTATTATGGATGAGCACAAAAAAGAAAAAGTTGTAGGTGTATCTTATAAAGTTGTAAACGTTGCAGGTGAGGCAGGAGACGCAACACCATCTACTCCAATTGGCGTTAACTTACCAAACTCAAACTGGATTAGAGCTGAACACGGTTCAAAATCTGTAAGTCTTGGAAACATTGTTATGGCATATAGTAATGCAGGTGGTGAAGGAATTTTGAGAGAATTTGCTAATGATGAAGACGAAATTGAACGCACAATTAAATATGGCGAAATAGGTTCAAAAATGCATACAGCAATGCACGAAGTTATTGGACATGCATCTGGACAGATTAATGAAGGAGTTGGGACTCCAAAAGAAACATTAAAGAATTATTCTTCAACACTTGAAGAAGCTAGAGCGGATTTAGTTGCGCTTTATTTCTTATTAGATGAAAAATTAGTTGAGCTAGGCTTAATTGAAACTACTGACGTTGGAAGAACGGAATATGATGATTATATTAGAAATGGTATGATGGTTCAAATGAGAAGATTAGAACCAGGTGCTGATATTGAAGAGGCACATATGCGTAACCGACAGTTAGTAGCATCTTGGGCGTTTGAAAGAGGACAAGAAGAAAACGTAATTGAAAGAATTGAGCGTGATGGGAAATCTTATTACGAAATTCATGATTATGACAAATTACGTGTGATTTTTGGAGAGTTATTAAGAGAGATTCAAAGAATCAAATCTGAAGGAGATTATGAAGCTGGTAAAAACTTAGTTGAAAATTACGGTGTTAAAGTTGACACTGAATTACATCAACAAGTATTGGACAGAAGTTCAGCATTAAACATTGCGCCTTATAATGGATTTGTAAATCCTATCTTAACTCCAGTTATGGATGAAGATGGAAATATTACAGACATTTTATTATCGCAACCTGAAAGCTTTAAAGCTCAAATGTTGTACTATTCTGAAAACTACGGATTTTTATCTCACTGAAGAGAAAGAAAGATTATTCGTGGGGGTTGGGATAATGGAATTGACTACTACCTAAGCACAAGTGAACGTTTTTCCACTGACTCAACTTCAGACGAATCAAGTGATATTGAATTACGCTAATCGTTAAATAATCAGTTGACGACCGCAAAAAATAATTAAAGTGCCATTTGCATAATTGCAGATGGCACTTTTTTCTTGATTTCTTTTTACACTTGACAAAAAAGAAATCATGCCTTACTTTAAAAACCAAGAATACGCGCTTGACCTTTCTCCAATTGAAGTCAATAATTATTTGAATAAAATTACACGTCAAAAAGGACAAAAAAAGGGCTGGAATTATCATTTACCTTTATTTAAAGGCCGTATTCAACCAAACAGGTTTCATATTTCTATCAACCATTATTTTCAGCCAGTTTCTGTAATTGGAATGGTTAAGCCTGATGATTTAGAAAAAAGTAAAGTTCAATTAAGTGGAAAGCTTGTTTGGCGCAATGTTTTGATAAATGCAGTGCTTTTTATTGGCGTATTTGCTATGTTATTACTGCTGTGCTTTTTATTAATTCAAGAAGACTGGAAACAAGGGTTATTCGCAAGTATATGCTCATTAATTTTGTCCTTTGCTTTGTATCGTAGCTTAATTGGAGGAATGCGAAAGTATTACCACAAAGTTTGTGGTGACTTGGTTCGTGTATTGGGTGTTGCTGGTTCTGTTAAAAATAATGTTGCTGTTTATGAGGATTAACGAAATGACTCCAAATATGGTGATTGAATTAGGACTATTGCTCTCTGTAACTTTTATTTGCACCTCAAAAGGTTAGTTATATCCAGAAACTGCAAAAAGTAGGACAACGCAGGATTACAAATCCTGCGAAGCAGTAAAAGCAGAACAACCGAGGATTGCAAATCCTGCAAAGCGATTAGGGTGTTTGAATTAAGACTACTGTTCAGTATCGTTTTTGTTCA
>CAKZPK010000056.1 GCA_937139035.1 uncultured Crocinitomix sp.
CAGATGGTTCTCCAATTGATCCTGGGATCATTCCAATAAAAGAATCCCAAATTGGCCAAGCCGATTCAAATCCTGAGATTCCGGCCTGATAGACCCAATCTTCCTGCGGACCAGTAAAGGAGGCTAGCTCCCCTAATTGTGTTGCTCCAGTTACTCCTTGAGGAATAGATTCTTTGGCCATATCACCAAGTCCACTCATCCAAACTTTGTCACCTGACATCATTGTAGGGTAACCAAAGAATAAGAAAGCACGTGCAGTTAATGCAATGTTTACAATGTTCATTCCTGTTCCACCAAAAACCTCTTTACCTAAAACAACGGCAAATACAGTTGCAACAGCTACCATCCATAATGGAATGTCAGCAGGTACAATCAATGGAATAAGCATTCCTGTTACTAAGAATCCTTCTTGGATGGCATGTTTGTTACGGATACAGAAAATAAATTCTACTCCTAAACCAACACCATATGATACAATTACAATTGGTAACACTTTAAGTAAACCGTAGATTAATTTATCACCAAAGTGATCCATAAATCCACCAGCAGTACCTTCAGCAACATAATGCCAATGCCCTGTATTGTAAATTCCGAAAAGTAGACAAGGGATCAATGCCACGATAACCATGAACATTGTTCGTTTCAAGTCAATACCATCACGAATGTGCGACCCTTTTTTAGTCGTTTCACCTGGCGTGAAAGCAAATGTGTATAGCGAATCCCAAACTGGGTGAAATTTGGCCCACTTACTTTCGTGAGTAGGCTCCAATTTACGCATGAATTTTTCTAAAGACTTCATTCTTATAATTAGATTTTATAATTCAAATTACATGCATTCTTCTTTGATTACGTCAAGTCCTTGACGAATCTTATCTTGAATGTCTATTTTGGATGTACAAACGAATTCACATAAAGCGAAATCTTCAGGGGCTACTTCGTAAATCCCTAAGTTTTCCATTAAATCAATATCGTTATACATGGTTGATTTGATCAACTGCATTGGGTAAATGTCAAAAGGGAAAACTTTTTCCATTTCACCAGTTACAACAAATGAACGAATCTCTCCATTTAAGTTGGTATTTAACCTTCTCTTTTTATTTGGAGTTAACCATGAAAAGTAAGATCTATTGATCGAGAATTTTTTGGTTCCAGGTCCAAGCCATCCGCCGCCAGAAAGTTGGAACATAGGTTCGTTTCCTTCAGGAATAGCAGTGATTTGGTGATGATAAAACCCAAGGTATCCAGCAGTAGCATCAACTTTATCTCCAGTTAATACATTTCCACTGATAACACGCACATCATCATCTGATTTGATATTATCTCCAACTAAAGAAGCAATAGATGCTCCAATATTTGTTTTGATATATTCTGTTTTCTTAACCTCTGAACCAGTTAAAGCAACAATTCTTGAAGAATCATACTTACCGCTAAGTAAAGTGTTACCAATTGCAGCAACATCTAACGCATTTACAGTCCAAACAACTTCCCCTTTATTAATAGGGTCAAGATGATGAATTTGCGTTCCTACATTACCTGCAGGATGTTTACCAGCAATAGTATTTGATTGCACTCCTTTAACACCAGTTAATGCATCATCATGTCGAGCATTAGCCTTAGTTGTTAAGTGAACCTTACCTTCTGTTAGTTTGGTTAGTGCCGTAATACCAGCTTGAAAAGCTTCTGCTTGACCATGTAAAACATAATCATAATCTGGTGCAAGGGGAGAAGAATCAAAACCTGAAACGAAGATAGCTTTTGGCTTGTCGTTAGGATTTGCAACAACATCAATCGGACGCATTTTAATAAATGGCCATAGACCATTGTCCAATATTGTTTTTTTAATTCCTGCTTCGTCCATTGAATCCGGATTAATGATACCAAACTCTTCAAAAGAGTTTTCAGCATCCGCCTTAATTCTTATTTCAAGAATTTTACGTTTGGCTCCGCGAACGATTTCAGTAATTTCTCCAGCGATAGGCGAAACGAATTTAACTTCTTCTTGATACTTATCGAAAAAGATAACCGATCCGGTTTTCACTTTGTCTCCAACCTTTACGGTCATTTTCGGCATAAGGCCGTGGAAATCAGGTGGCTTAATTGCAAAAGCAGTCACTTGTGGGGTAGATTTAACCTTTTCAGCTTCTCCTAGCAATTTAATATCCAATCCTTTCCTTAATTTGATAGTCCTTGACATATCTTAATTTGGAATTTGTTTAGAATAATTGGCAAATTTAGAAATCAGTTGATTTATTTGAAACCTTTTGGGAGGCAAAATATTAGTTTAGAATGATTCTAAATAAGAAGGCTTGTCCGCAAGTACCTCTAGAGTAGATTTTGTAGCTCTTTTAATCCCTGAATTTCAATAGAATTAAGATCGTGAGACTGCTGGTGAGGATTGAATAAAACAGTATGCATTGCGCAATTTTGAGCTCCTCGAATATCTGTTTCAGGATTGTCTCCAATCATTAAAGATTCGGATGGATTTGCATTTGTACGTGATAAAGCCGTGTTAAAAACTAACGGATTGGGTTTGTTTACGCCCACTTCTTCGGTGCACAAAATCAAATCAAAATAGTTGGTGAGGTTGCATTCATCTAATTTAATGAATTGAACTTCGGTAAATCCATTAGTGATAATGTGCAATTGATATTTGTCTTTCAAGTAACGCAATGTGTCGTGCGCATCTGGAAAAAGATTTGTTTTATACGGACTTCTTTGGATATACGTCTCTCCAATTATGACTGCTTTTTCGTCTGCATTAGAAACGTTGAAAGCATTTAAGGTGTCCTGAAAGCGCCCGGTTCGAACTTGGCTTTTTGTCACTTTGCCATGGTTGTAAAGACTCCAATATTTAGCATTAATTTTTTGGTAGGTAGCAATGAATGTCTCAACGTCGTTAATTTCATTGTCCAGTTGCATTTCAAAATAAATCTCAAACAATGCTTCTGAAGAGTTTTTTTCAAAATCCCACAGGGTATGGTCTAAATCAAAAAAAATGTGTTGTATATCTTTCATTATTGTGTAGCAAAAATGATTAAGCACATAAGTGCACTATAAGAAGCTGTAAACAAAAGCATTAAAGGGAAAGTTTTTTTATGGTGGCCATAAAATTTAGCACAAATAATTGACCCGATAGGAATTGATAGAAAGAGCGGAGCAAGAATGGTAACACCATAAATACCAATTGATCTTTTAATCCAAACAATTAGTTTATTCGTTCTTGTAAATGTCTTCTTCCGTTTTAAAGGGATTCCTTTTTCAATGGCAGTAAGTCTTTGTCTTTCTCTTTTTGCGGCAGCACGGTCCATCAAATATCCGCTAGAAAAAAAGCAGATACTCATACTAAACCAAGCGCCAGCTGTGGCTGAAAGGAATATTTCTGTTAAAGTTTCAAATCCTTCATAATCGAAAGCTGCATATGCAGTCCAATGCACAATTAAGAATTTAACTGTGCCTAACCCAAAACCAGTACTAATTAATGCCCAATTCATAATTATAGTTTAACGCCGTAAGCCAAGTCACCTGCGTCTCCTAATCCAGGAACGATATACGATTTAGCATTTAAATTTTCATCAATAGAACCTACCCAAATATCAGTTGGTATAGGTAAGTTTTTCTTTAGCATGTCAATTGCCGATTGACTGGCAATTGCAGCTGCAATATGTATTTTTTTTGGAGTTCCATTTTTAAGGAGGGCTTCAAAAACAAGCGCCATTGAAAGCCCGGTTGCTAACATAGGGTCAGCAATAATTAAAGTTTTGTCAGTTAAATCAGGACAGGCTTTGTATTCAACCATTACATCAATTTCATCTGTTCCTGTTGGTCTGCGATAGGCAGAGATAAATGCGTTTTCAGCTTTGTCAAAGGTGTTTAATAAACCGTTGTGCAATGTCAATCCTGCACGCAAAATTGACGCAATTACAGGTTGCTCAGGCATGAGTTTAACATTTGCTTTTCCCAAAGGTGTTTTAACCACCGTTTCCTTATAAGTCAGGGTTTTGCTAATCTCGTAGCCCAATATTTCTCCTATTCGTTCCAGATTTCTTCTGAATCGGAGGGAATCTTTTTGAATTTCTTCATCCCTTATCTCTGCGATAAAATGATTAAAAATTGAATTTGTTTTTCCTATTTCATGCACCATAGGGTAACCAAAAAAATATTTTATAGATTGATTTAACTTGCTTAAAACTTAGAGTTTACTAAGCTTTGAATTTTTCATGTGCTAAGTTAGGTATTTTTCAAGAATACTTCTACTGAAAAAATAAAGTCTCTGTATTAAATAATGAGAATTACTGTGAGTACATAGTGCTTAATTCGCTATAGTACAAATGCTCTTATTAATGACCAAATCACGTATAGGATAAGGAGGATTCCAAGTAGTGCAAGTGCGGCAAAGAATAAGAAGATAGCTAAAGAAATGCCTCCGAAAATTCCAAGTATTGTTCCGGCTTCTTTTTTTGACATTTTTTTGTTTTCAGTTTTGGTTGAATCCTTTACTGTGATCGGTTGCAAAGGCATGTTGAATTCCTCAAGTTCAAATATTTCTGGAGAAGCATCTGGTTGATGCGTGTCAATTTCTGCTGTCTGTTCAACTACGTTTACATTTGGGGTTAAAAGTTCATTTGTTGGATTTTCAGTTGGTTCAACTGCAGTTGTGAAATCAATTGTAAGGTTGGATTGATGTTCCTCTGTAACCTGTTGTTCATGATCTGATTTGGTTGGGATTATTGGTTTTTCAACTAAGGTTAGGTTTCTTAAATTAATTAATCGGGTTTGTTGACAACCAACAATAAAAAGAGAAACAATGATAATGAGTAGGCTTGATTTCATGTGTTTTTGATGAAAGATAATTCAATTTGAGAAGAAGTGATTATTGATTTGCGCAACTTAAATTTTGCATTTGCGAATTTCGCAAATATTATTCGTTTTTAGAAATACGGGAATCACCTTATTGATATGATGCTTGCCTGAAACTAGCTTTGTGTCAAACAATAAATCCTACTAAATGAAAACTTTATTAAACACAATAGCTCCTTTTCTCAGGACTTCAATATTTATTAGAAAATTAGCCACTTATTCAGCTAGTCAAAGTGGAAGTTGAGAGTAATGGTGTTCGTTAAGCACTTTTGAGTTAATTGTCCCTCCGCCTAATTAATGCATTCGACCCTATTTCGAATGCGAGTTGTTGCAATAGGTCAATAGTGTACTCCTAGAAATCTTATATGATTTTTCTTGGAGGAGCTGTTGACTTTATTGCCCCATTAAAACATAAAACATGAAGAAATTAAGCTTAATGGTATTGTTGCTTTTTGCGTTAGCAAATACCTATGCACAAGATGATGAAACAGTAAGTTATTTTAAATTCTACAAAAATGAATTAAAGGAGGATTTTAAAG
>CAKZPK010000057.1 GCA_937139035.1 uncultured Crocinitomix sp.
ATAATAAAGAGAGTATAAACGCAAAAAAAAATAAAAGAAAATGAAAAAAGCAGTATTAACACTAAGTCTGATTTTGGTAGCAATGTTTAACTTTGCTCAAGAAGGACAACCAGTAGTTGCAGGATCACAAAATGGACCAGTGATGGAAATTGATAAAGACATTCACGATTACGGTACCGTTGATTATGCGGGTAATGGAACTTGTGTGTTTACAATTACAAATGTGGGTAATGCTCCGCTAATCATTTCTTTATGTAAGGGATCTTGTGGGTGTACTGTGCCTTCATGTCCACAACAGCCAATTGCTCCAGGAGCATCAGCTGAGATTACAGTGAAGTATGATACAAAACGACCAGGTCCATTCCATAAGTCGGTTACAATTACTTCAAACGCAGTAAACTCACCATCTAAAGTGGTGAAAATTAAAGGAAGTGTAAAAGCTAAACCTGTAGCGGAGACAGTTCCGCCAACGAATTAATGAGGCTATTTTTTGCGATCATAATAGCGTTGAGTTCCGCATTCACTTTTAGGAGTGGTGCGGAATTCTCTTTTTTAGACCGTAACCATGATTTTACAGATGTGAAAGAAGGTGTGGTCTTAGAGCATGATTTCTCCTTTACTAATGTTGGAGATGAGCCACTTGTAATTTCAGATTATAAGGTTGCTTGCTCTTGTACAAAAATCACTTTCCCAACAGCCCCAATTTTACCTAATCAAAAAGGGACTATTCATTTGTCGTTTGATACCAAAGGGAAGTTCGGTTTTCAAAGCCGAAAAATCGAAATCATTTCGAATGCGACAAAAAGTAAAAAACTAAGTTTTCGCGTCTTCGTGATTCGCGCGTAATTTTTGATGTAGAATTATTGCTTCACTAGCCGCCTTAACATCATGCACACGCAATATTCTTGCTCCTTTTTGTAAAGCCACCATATTAAGCGCCGTAGTGCCATTTAAACTCTCTTCAGGACTTGAGTTTAAGGTTCTGTAAATCATTGATTTTCGTGATACACCTGCTAAAATTGGCTTACCGATTACACCCAATAAATTCATTTGGTCAAGCAATTCATAATTTTGTTCTAAGGTTTTACTAAAACCAAATCCAGGATCAATTATGATGTCCATTATTCCTGCATTTTGAGCTTTGCGAACTTGCTTTGAAAAATAGAGAATAATGTCATTAATCAAATGGTCATATTGGCACATTTCCATCATGGTTTCTGGAGTACCACGCATATGCATTAAAATATAAGGACATTTATTTTGGGCAGCTATATCAAAGATTTTAGGATCGAGTTGACCACCAGAAATGTCGTTGATTAAGTCGGCTCCATTATTTATGGCTTCTTGGGCAACTTTACTTCTAAAAGTATCAATTGATATAAGTGTTTCAGGATGCGTGGATTTAATTTTTGCAATTAAATCTGCCGTTCGTTTAATCTCTTCTTTTTCTGAAACTTCAGCTGCACCTGGACGAGATGAATAACCTCCAATGTCGATAATGGAAGCTCCTTCGTTTATCATTTGCTCGGCTTTGTTTAAAGCAGCCTCTAAATTATTGACTCTACTATCTCCGTAAAAACTGTCAGGAGTGGCATTTAAAATCCCCATGACAATAGGGTTTGGGAATTCCCTTAAAATACCTTTGGTATTAAACCTTAATTTTGATGAAAAAAGCGTATCTTTCACAGCTAAAAATAGATTTATTTTAATGCACAAAACGGCAGAGCAATATAGAAAAGTAATTCTGAAATGTCGGTCCATTTTTGAAAAAAAAGGAAAGGATTACGGAACAGCATGGCGAATTTTACGCGTGAGTTCTTTGACTGATCAGTTATTTATTAAAGCACAACGCATCAGAACCATTCAAGAAACTGGTGTAAATAAAGTGGGTGAAGATATAGAGGATGAGTTTGTGGCTATCGTTAATTATTGTGTAATGGGACTAGTTCAATTAGAATTAGGAACGAAAGCAGAAGAGATGGATGTCGAAGAAGCCGTGGAAAGATATGACGCGAAAACAAAAATATCTTTCGAACTGATGGAGAAAAAAAATCATGATTACGGAGAGGCGTGGCGCGACATGCGTATTAGTTCTTTAACAGACCTAATTATGATGAAAATTCTTCGCACCAAACAAATTGAAGATAATCAGGGTGAAACATTAATCTCAGAGGGGATTGATGCTAATTATTTGGACATGTTGAATTATGCCGTATTTGCATTGATAAAATTTGACGAAGAAAAATGATGTTAGCAATCTGTTAAAAACGAATTAGGTCCTTAAAAAAGCAATACCTTGACAAGAAAATCCACACCATGAATGAAATGAGAATTAGAAATTCAAAGCTCGATATTATTGGCCGATCTTTGATTTTGAATATTGTAGCCATTGCGTTAAACATAACAGCGGTTGTGTTAATAGCAAAAGGTTTTCATGCAAGTACAGAAGGCGGTGCCTTTATAATGAAATTAAGCGGTTTTGCTTTAATAGCAATAACACTTTTTACACTGGCAATATTGAAAGGAATGTTGCTTTTTTCTTATGTTGCTAGGGCATTAGTAGGGGGGCTTTTTATCGTTTCAGGACTTGTAAAAGCTAATGACCCTTGGGGCTTTGCTTTTAAATTAGAGGAATATTTTGAACCAGCTGGTTTAGCTTATGATTTCCCGTTTTTTGCCAATTTCCATGACTATGCAATCTACATTTCTGTTTTTGTATGCGTTGTTGAAATTGTTTTAGGCGCAGCTGTAATTTTAGGAGGTAAAATTAAATTAGCATCATGGTCATTGATCATAATGATGATCTTTTTTACTTGGTTAACATGGTATACTTATTCATGTAATATTCAACAGGAATTAGCTGGTGCTACAGGAGTTGAATTTGGACGGCAATGCGTTACTGATTGTGGTTGCTTTGGAGATGCTTTGCGCGGATCGGTCGGAAGGTCACTAACACCTCTCGAATCATTTTGGAAAGATTTGGTTTTATTCTATTTGTGCATCATCATCTTTGTTAACCAATGGAAAATTAAATTAAATACAGTAAAAGAAAACTGGATTATGGTTCCAGCTTCTATCATAGTTGTCATCTTTTTCTCTTGGGTTTTCGGTTGGATGTTCCCAATTTTCTTTACGCTAATAGCACTGCTAGGAGCTTTTGTAATGGCTAATTTGAATATAGGAAAAATTGGCAAGGCATGGAAAATGGCCATGTTTGTTACTTTCATTTCATTCTTGTTTAGTTTGTACACCGTTAATTATTTACCTATTAAGGATTATCGTCCTTATGCTATAGGGAATGATATTAATGAGAAAATGAAAGATGGTGTTAATGAGATCGCTGAATTTGTCTTATTGTATGATAATAAAGTGACAGGTGGAGTAGATACTTTTGCATTAGATCAATGGGAAGTTTATGGAGATACCAATACGTACGTTTATAAAGACCGTACAAAGAAGGTGATTGTACCTGGGACTCCGCATAGCATTCAGGATTTTTCTGCAGCAATAGGTTATGAGCAATTATCTGATGAAGATAAATTAAACCCCTATATAGATTCTGTGATCCAATCTGATTATATGAATTATTATGAAGATAAATTATTATTAGCGTCTGAATATGGTGTCGATACTATTCCATTAATTGAATATGATACACTTTATTACCCTGATTCTACTTATACGAAAAAGGGGAACTATACTGGATTGATTGATCCTGCTACAAAATTCTCATTGGACCTGACCCAGTATCTAATTTCAGCTGACAATATGTTCTTAATGACAATTCGTGATTTGAAATTGGTGAATGAGGGAAGTATGCCTGCCTTTAAAAGTATTTTAGAAGGTGCAAAAGAAAACAATATCCCATTCTTTGTCCTATGCCCTTCGGGAGAGGAAGAAGTAGAAGCATTTAAACAAAAGCATGATTTTGATGCAACATTCCTAGCATTTGATGGGGTGGAGGTTAAAATTATTGTACGATCAAATCCAGGACTTGTTCTTTTGAAAAAGGGAGTAATAATGGATAAATGGCCGAGTAGAAGTGTCGAAGATTTTGAAGACATTTACTCGGAATATATAAATACAAAACAAGACTAAATGACACGAAAAATAGTTGCTGGAAACTGGAAAATGAACCTGAATTATTCAGAAGCAAAGACGCTTTTGAAAGATTTAATGGCACAAAAAGAACAGTTTAATGCAGATGTAGAATTGATTATTTGTCCACCAGCACCTTATTTGAGTGCATTTGCTGAGGTCCTTAAGGATCAGGAGTGGGTGCAATTAGGTTCTCAAAATAATTTCTTTTTAGATAATGGGGCTTATACAGGAGAAGTATCTCCAACTCAGCTAAAAAGCTTGGGAGTAAAATATGGTATTGTTGGTCATTCTGAAAGACGCGATAATTTCAATGAGGATTATTCTATGCTTTCTAAAAAGGTTAAGGCCTTGCTAAAGAATGATATTACTCCAATATTTTGTTGCGGCGAGCAATTGCAAGTGCGCAATAGCAATGTTTATAAAGAGTTTATTATGAAGCAAATTAATGATAGCCTTTTTAAATTGAAACCAGAGGAAATATCTAAAATTATTATTGCTTATGAACCTATTTGGGCAATTGGTACAGGTAAAACTGCAACCTCTGAACAGGCGCAAGAAATTCATCATTTGATTCGTTCAAGAATTGCAAGTCAGTATGACGAAAAGGTGGCGAATAAAGTGGGGATTTTGTATGGTGGAAGCTGTAATGCTGAAAATGCGAAAGAACTTTTTTCCCAAGCAGATATTGACGGTGGATTAATTGGAGGAGCATCTCTCAAAGCAGATAGCTTTTTGACAATTGCAAATGCATTTGAATGAATTATATAGAGCTTTCCATAACATTTAACCAAATCGATCCGTGGCGCGATATCATGGTTTCAAACCTTGCAGAAAAAGGATTTGAAAGTTTTGTTGAAACCAAAACGGGTTTACAGAGTTATATTCCAGAAAATGACTTTTCTGAGGAACTGATTCATGAATATTCTAGTTTAGAAGCGATAACGGAAATGAAGTTTAAAACCATTCAGGATGAGAATTGGAACGCCGAGTGGGAAAAAAACTTTGATCCAGTATTTGTCGAGGATAAACTGGCAATTATAGCCCCTTTTCATAAAGGTGAGTATTCGCAAAACATGGTGATTACTATCCAACCGCAAATGTCATTTGGAACGGGGCATCACCAAACAACATGGTTAGCCTCTAAAAGATTATTTGAATTAGAAGTAAAAGGAAAACGTGTTTTGGACATGGGTACAGGAACCGGGATTTTGGCCGTGCTAGCTGAAAAACTTGGTGCTGCAGATATTTATGCTCCTGATATTGATGAGTGGTCTTATCGCAATGCGCAAGAAAATGTAGCGTTAAATTCATGTTCAAATGTAACCATTGACCATGGTGACCACACTTTACTAGTAGGAAGAACGTTTGATTTGATTATAGCAAACATTAATAAAAACATCTTAATCAGCCATTTTGAGCACTACGCCGCGGCTTTGGTTAATGATGGGGTTTTATTAATTAGTGGTTTTTTTGAAACCGATAAAAGTGATTTGGTAGCGCATGCAGAAAAATTTGGCTTTCTTTTTGAAAGAATAGATACCAAAGATGAGTGGGCGCTAATACAATTGACGTTGAAAAAATAAATGTTGAATCGATTTTTAAGGTTCAATATGTCAAAACTATTGGTGTTCTGATTCGTGCTTTTGTACTGAATTAGAACCATTTTAACATTAAATAGAACAATAAATGAGAGCAGCATTATTAGGAATAATTTTAATTTTTTCAGGTGCTTTACATGCGCAGTTTTCAGGAGATCCAGAACAGTTTTTAAAGGACATTAATAAGCATTTAGGCGCATCA
>CAKZPK010000058.1 GCA_937139035.1 uncultured Crocinitomix sp.
AACAGAAGAACGCAAAAAATTTCTTACCTTTACCGAACCACACGCAGGAATAACGCAAATGATATTCTCGCGTGATGACGGCGATTTTTACGGAACCCTCGATGCTTTGTCTGGTAAAAAGGTGGCACAGGTAAGAAGCTATGACAGTACGGGCAATATCAGGCGAGATTATCCTGAAATTGAGATCATCGAAGTAGACTCTGTATCTGAAGCGTTGCAACTTATCTCCACAGGACAGGCAGATGGTCACGTCGGTAGTGTTCCCATAACAACATTTGCTTCAACCGCGGAAGGAATTACCAATATCAACGTCGTCGGCGAAGCTGGATACCGAAGTGAGAACGCGATGGGTATACGTTCTAATTTGCCACTTTTTGCCAGTGCAATGCAAAAAGCAATGAAATCCATCAATGCTCAACAGAAAGCTGAAATATCGCGGCGATGGCTAGGAATTCAGGCAAAACCTTTTGTTGATTATAAACTGGTTTGGCAGATCATCGCAGCAGCAGCGGCGATTATCGTATTTTTTATGTATTCAAATCACCGATTACAAGAATCTCGTAAGCGAGCAGAAGCAGCGAATGATGCTAAATCTAATTTTCTCGCTAATATGTCGCACGAAATCAGAACTCCTCTTAACGCTATCATGGGATTTTCTGATGCTATGCTTGCCGGCCTTGGCGGCGAAGTAAGTAATCCGAAACATAAAGAATATCTGAAGGATATCAAAAATAGTGGTGAGCATTTATCAACTGTCATTAAAGATATTCTTGATTTATCAAAAAGACATTTGGAAAGCTTGCCAGAATCAATAGGTAAACTTCGCAATTTAGAGGAGCTTAATTTATCTAATAATGAATTGACAACTCTTCCGGAGACAATATGTGAATTGGATAAGTTGAGAAAAATTAGTTTACAAGCTAATAATTTAAAGGAATTACCAGTTTGTTTTTGGGAAAAATCAAGTCTTACTTATTTAGAACTTTCTTATAACGAAGATATGGTGCTTCCTAAGTCGTTCGAATATCTTATTAATCTAGAATCTTTAATCATAAAAGGGGGAGGATTGAAAGAACTGCCTAATGGAATTACAAACTTAGAACATCTCCAAGGAATTGACTTAGCAGAGAATTTATTGGAGGACCTACCAATTGATTTCGCAGAATTAAAGAACCTAAAGAATGTCATGCTAAATAAAAATTCATTTGAAGAGATTCCTCAGTCAATATATAAGCTTCAAAATTTAAAAATGTTAGGTTTTTGCAATAATCAAATTTCTGTTGTACCAGAAGAGTTAGGCCGATTGATGAATTTGGAAGAACTTTACCTTTGGGACAATAGAATCACCAGACTTCCAGAGTCTATTGGGAATTTAACCAAACTAAGTCATTTAACTTTAGGCTATAATCAATTAAAAGACCTTCCAATTTCAGTTGGAAATTTAACTAAACTGGAGCATATCGGCTTAAGTAATAACTATTTTCAAAAGTTACCTGATACGCTGTCTGCATTACGAAATTTAAGATGGTTAGACTTGATTTTAAACAATATTTCAAGAGAAGAACAGGAGCGAATAAAAAAGATGATTTCCCCAGGCTGTAAGATTCAATTTTAAAGCTTTAAAAACCCAATGCGAATTTAATTTTAACTCAAAAGCATGAAAATATTAATAACAGTGCTACTATTTATCTGTGCAAATTACGGCGTTGCTCAAGACTATGAAAAATCCGACAGTTTGATCCGTGAGGCTTATGACTTTTATCAGGAAGGTTTATATAAGAAAGCGGCTAATCATTATATTATGGGTTTTGATGTTATAGGTGGCTTAGCTTATTCGCATGACCGATATAATGCCGCTTGTGCATTTGCGCTCTCAGGTGATTCGAGTAATGCTTTTTATCACTTATTCAGTTTGGCAAATGGAGGTTTTAAATATAAATATCTTGATTATCTTAAAAATGATTCAAATTTTGTGTCTCTAAAGCCTAGTGTGATGTGGGATAGTTTGTTAACCATTGTGGCTTATAATAAATATGAGGCTGAAAAGGATTTGGATCATGAATTAATCGGCATCTTGGATACTGTATTAATGGAAGATCAAAAATATCGGGCGGAAATTGCCGGACTAAAAGATCAGTTTGGATGGGAATCACCTGAAATGAAAGCTCATCTAAAAACCATGAGAGTAAAAGATTCATTGAACCTAATTATTGTTCGAAGGATTATTGATGAAAAAGGTTGGTTGGGCCCAGACATTGTTGGGTATGACGGTAACAGTGCACTATTTTTAGTCATTCAGCATGCAAATATTGAGACACAAATCAAGTACCTTCCATTGTTAAGAGAAGCAGTGGAGCAAGGGAAAGCCTATGCTAGTGATTTAGCGTTACTTGAAGATAGAGTTGCTTTGGCTTCAGGTAAAAAACAGATCTATGGAAGTCAAATTGGTTATGATGATGAGTCTGAAACTTATTTTGTAGAACCGATAGAGAACCCCGAAGGTGTTGATAAAAGACGTGCTTTAGTTGGTTTACGTCCAATTGCTGATTATGTTAGCAGTTGGGGAATAATTTGGGATGTTGATAAGCATAAATTAATTACTCTAAAGAATTAAAAACATTAAATAATGTAATCTTCTATCAAAAGAAGTATTATTTGAATTGTATGAACTTTTTTGTCATTGGTTGCTTGATCTTGGTTATTGGAATTTTGTCCAGTTTAATCGTTTCTGAAATTGCTCGTAATAAATATGTAAAGCTTCGTAAGAAAATACATCCAAAAGCAACAGTTTTGAAAAGAGTTTATTGGCCGAAAAAAATTGAGTACACGGACAATCAAAATGAATTAAATAAAATTATTTCCGTTAACAATATTGCAAGTAAAATCTTTCATATTCTACTGTGGATTGGTTTTGTTCTATTAATATTTATGGTTCGAGATAGGGGGAGATAAATTATAATGCTCAGATAATAATATCGTTAGACTGGTTTATTATTAAGGCAATTACAATCTCCTCAGTTGATTAAACCAGTATATTCTATTATTTTCGGCTCTTATGAAACGCCCAATATTCTATTTACTGCTCTTGCTACTATCGTTCAACTCACATGCTCAAGATATTTATCATCAATTTTATGAAGCAGATCAAGAAAATTCTATTTCTGCAATTCACGCAGTAGAAGGTGATGGATTTGTTATTTCAGGAGAGCGTCTTTTTGAAGGAGTAGTAAGTAGATATTTTATAGCAAAATTAAATGCAATTGGTGAGGTTGAATGGGTACAAGATTATGCTGCTAGCAATCAAAAAGGGTTAGGATCAAGATTAATTGCCGTAAGTTCTGGTGGTTATGTTTTAGCAGGAACATCAACTGTCGGTGGGGCAATTGGTAAAAGTGTAATTATTCGAGTGGATGAAACTGGAGAAGTTGTTTGGTCGAAGAACCATATTGCGGGTGGAAAGTCTCGCGTTTATGGTGCTATTGAAACCGCAGATGGAGGTTTTGCATTTTCGGGGCGTTCAAATAACGGAGATATTGTTTACAAACTAGATGCGGATGGAAATTTGTCATGGTATCAATCAATTAGAGGAAATGATGGAGATGGAGGAGCAAGTACTTTTCCTATTGGTGAATTAATAGAATTGGAAAACGGTGATATAATGGCTACAGGTTATACGCATAATCTTGAAATGGCAAATTCGAATGGGGGTGTTTATTGTTTGGATGCTGATGGGAATATTAAGTGGGCTCGATTTTTTGGAGGATCTGAAGATGAGCATGCAAGACGACTAACAGAGACAATTGATGGAAATGTCGTTGTACTTTCTAATACGAAGAGTTTTGGAGTAGTTACTCAAGGGTTTTTGCTGACAAAGTTTAATCCAGAAGGAGAACTTCTCTGGGCTAAGACCTATGATACTGATGAAATAAATCATTTTGATGCAATTAAAGAGGATCGTGATGGAAACTTAATATTGGTAGGAAGAAGAGGTCCTATCGCGTTATGTAATAGCCCAAATTCATATGGAGCAATATTAAAACTAACCGCAAAAGGTGAGGTTATATGGTCTAGGGAAGTGCAAGGATCATATGAGTTTAAAGAAGTTGAGTTTTCAGAAAATGGACATTATAATATTGTTGGGTATCATATTAATGAAGCAAATGTGACAGAAGGAGTTTTAATAAATATTTCGCCAGATGGGGTTGGTTGTTCTCTTGAAGATGGTGATAACTACACAGTAACTGTTCGGAATCCAACTATTTCAGAGGAATTTGAAACGCATTCAACAGTTGAAATTATGGACTTTTTTTGTGCTGCAAATGAAATTGAATTTAATGAAGACACTTATTGCTTTGAGGAGTACGTTTCTATTGCTGAAAATAATTTAGAAACGGGTTTGATTGTTTATCCGATTCCTTCGCAAATCAATCTCAATTTTAAATTGAAGCAGAATAATGAGCTTATACAAGAGGTTCAAATTTTTGATTTAAAAGGACAGTTAGTGCATAAAGAGAGTGATGTTAATGCAAATTCTTTAATGATTAATTTGTCTCACTTAAAGAGTGGACAATACATGTTTCAATTGACTAAGAGTACTAACAAAGCTTCTCGTACAATTAATGGTCGTTTTCTTCTGGAATAATCATCTTTGTTTTTTCACGTTAATAGTTTGTCTTATCTTTAAATGTTAATTGTGCTTAAATCGATAGGATATAATTGAATGATCGAGAAAAATAAAATAGTAGACAACCTCATCACAAAATTGCTTGAGAAGTTTGAAGCAGAAGGCTCTAATATTAACAGAAAACCTGCTTGTTTTGAAAAAGAAGCTTTGGAGTTAAAGAATAAAGCTCCATTCCTTGATATTAGTAGCTATTTATATTTTTTAAGTGAGATGAGTGTTCTTATTCTAAAATTGAAAGACGATTCTTACGTTACTTTTTATGGTTTGGATGATTGGGATGAAGGATTGAATATTTTCGATTATCCTGTCCCTGATAAGGATGGTTTTCATCTTGTTTTAGATGTATGTAGTCCTCAAGGTGATCTTTTATATTTTTCATATAATTCAAAACATGCAGGTGTTGATGAATTGTGGATTTCTGCCAGTGTGGAAGGAAGCTCAAGGGAATATACTAATTCGGGTTTGGGATTTATTGCTGTTTTAAACTTGATTAATGATGAGAAGATTCAATCAGTTAATTGTTGACCATTTTCATCTAAAAGTTAGGTTCTTCTTCGACTTCTTTCTGTTTGTAAAAACTCCAATTAAAATAATTCATCAAGTGAATATCAGTAAAGTAGAAGTTTAAAATTTGATCCGCCGTGAATCCATTTCTAGCCATACCCATGGCGCCTTCCTGACAAACACCAACTCCATGTCCAAAACCTTTACCTGTGAGCACAACTTTGTCTCCTACTTTTTTGCATGAAAACCAGGTTGATTTTAAACGAAATTTAATACGTATATCTCTTAATGGAATTCCTAATTGAGGGTATTGATAAAAAGCTTTTCTTGATGGTTGCGAAAAATTATACATTAAAGGACCTAAAACAGGGTCGTCAACAGGATATCCAAAATGGCTTACTAAATAATTTTTCCAATCATTTGCATTAATTTCCTTAGTCCAATTGGCTTGTCTAGATTTAATGCAGAAAGTGTCTACAATACTTTTACAGTGTGAAACAGATTCATTCCAAACAAAGTCTGCTTCGCTTGTTTGTCCGCCGCAATTTGCAAAAAAGAAACCTTGCGCCAATTTTAAAGATTTGTTAAGCATAACTACACCGCGAGTAGCTTCCACGGCTTCTGCAATTTTAGGTGTATGTATAAGCATGTTGTGATATGCTTGACAATGCACGCGATCACATAATTGAAACCCTTCTTTTCTATGTTTTTTTAAATGTCCTAATACATAGGTTCTACTTAAAATAGCTTGCACTTTATAATATTCCAAATGTCGACCTCCGCCACCCTCACTTTCAATTACTCCACCTAAATAATTTTTCATTTCAACGCGGTTGATTACGCGCATGGCATTGTCTCCTTCAGGAGTTAAAATAAAATCGTCCTTATATCGTCTCGTTTTTTTTGATGAGGGGGCTAAGCACTGAATTCTAAGGCTATTATCTTCTGAGAAGGATCGAACGGTCAAACTATCATAAAAACCAATGGTCTTATCATTTTTAACCACTTTAATTTTTTCGCCGCTTCGCTTCAACCGAATGGATTGTCCTTTCTCAATATTTGTAATTGCGTTGGTATCACCAATTATTTCATAGTTCCCTTCGAGATGAGAAATTTCTACAGTACCTAATGTGTAGTCACGCATTATACCAATATCCAATTCTTGCGCAATTCCTTTGAAAGAAAAGAATACAAGTAAGATATAGGTTAGAATTCGCATATTATGTATTGTCTACCAATAATGATGCAGTTTTGTCAGAGGCGCCTCCTCCTCCCAATAAAGTTTCAAGCTCATCATAGGCTGACAGGAGTTTTTTACGCGTTTCGTTATCTTCATCCTGCATAGGTAAAAGTATGGCATTAATATGCTCTGCAGTCAGGTCTTTTTGAATCAATTCTTTCACAACCTCTTTTCCCATAATTAAGTTGACTAATGAGATATAGTCTACTTTAATTAGTTTACGGGCAATGCTTACAGAGATTGGATTTCCTTTATAACAGACTACTTGTGGCACCTTAAATAATGCAGTTTCAAGAGTTGCAGTACCCGAAGTAACCATAGCCAAATGGGCTTGATTTAATAAATCATAGGTTCTATTTGGGATTACTTTGATAGGAATGTTTTTGGCCAAATCCAAATAGAATTTTTCTGGTATGTTAGGTGCCCCGCCAATTAAAATTTCCATATCCTTATAAGCCTTAGCAGCTTCAAGCATTATAGGGAGCTTTGTCTTAATTTCTTGTAATCTGCTTCCAGGTAACAAAGCCATTATTTGGTTACCGTTCAATTCAAACTCAGATTGAAAATCAGTTTTGGAAACTGCTGTTTCTTTAAAGTTTTGAATTGCATCTACTAGCGGGTGTCCAACGTAATGAACATCCATTTCGAATTTTTTATAGAAGTCTTTTTCAAAAGGTAAAATGCAGTACATTTCATTTACCGTTCGCTTAATCTTATGGACACGGCTTTGCTTCCATGCCCAAATTTGAGGCGAGATATAATAATGAACCTCAATACCATTTTTTGTTGCAAAATCGGCTATTCGTAAATTAAAACCGGGATAATCGATTAAGATTAGTTTGTCTGGTGCAAACTCCAAAATGTCTTTTTTACAAAATGAGATATTAGAAAGGATGGTGCGTAAATTCGCAACAACCTCTACAAACCCCATAAAGGCAAGGTCTTTTATATGTTTTACAGGCTTGCCTGCAATTGCTTGCATTTGGTCGCCGCCCCAAAAACGAATTTGAGCTTGTGAATCCTTTGCTTTTAAAGCTTTTAATAAATTGCTTCCGTGCAAATCGCCAGAGGCTTCTCCTGCTATTATGTAATATTTCAAAACAGCCTATATTTTGTTGGATCGGGAACGCTTTCTGCGCACCGTAATCTACAAAAGTAAGACAAATTAAGGTTGGCATGATTTTATCTGTATTTAGAATTAACAAAGAGTTGTGGATACATGTTCTGATTTTAAAGGGAATCAGGCATTTTTCAATCTAAATTTGTAATATGAGATATCTGTTTTTAATCGGCTTTGTTTTTTGTTCTTTTCTCGGAATGAGTCAAGATCGAAAAATTGATCAGTTAGAAGTTCTTTATGACCAAGGTTACTACACAAAAGTGTTACGTAAGTCATCAAAGTTAATTGCTATGCCATCTTATGATTATAGTGGACTGCCGTCTTTTTACAAGTCGTTGGCTTTGTTTCGTTTATCGAATGATGAGCAATGGTTTGGACGACATGATTACGCGATTAGTGAAGCAGTAATTGCCTATAAAGATTTTATGGATAATGAAAATATCAATGATTATTTGACTGCACATTATCATGAAATTGCCAGCCTAAAAACCTATTTGGTTGACTTAGAAACTAAGTTTGAAAAATTGAGGTTGAATGGTTCTGCAGAGCAGATTCAATCATTTAGAATGAATGAATTAAAAGGAATTAAGGCGAAGCCAGATTTAGAAATAGAGAGACTAGATAAAGATGATCCTGTTGTGACAACAGATGGTGACGCTAATAATGGTAACAATTCAGGTAGTAGTGGCATTCGCGAAAAAATGGTGGTTTATGCTAAATCGCTAGTTGGTGTGAAATATGTTTGGGCAGGATCAGATCCTAAAGGTTTTGATTGTTCAGGATTGGTTGGTTACGTGCATAAAAAATATGGATTGGTTATTCCACGCACGGCTTCAGCTCAACTTAATGGAGCTAAAAAAGTGAAGGTGAATGACGCATATCGTGGAGATTTATTATTCTTCTCTTCTGGTAAAAATATCTCTCATGTAGGAATGGTAATTAATCAAAAGGGAGAGAATTTGATCATGGTGCATGCATCAACAAGTAAGGGAGTAATTATTACTGAGATTGAAAAATCAACCTACTGGAAACCTAAACTAAAAGCTGCCGGTACTTTTATTTAGTAGGTGGATAACATTAGTTACTCAATTACCAGTTTTTCATAACAATTAAAGGGCTCATCTCTATACGGAAAGTAAATTTCTCCTCGTTTTTGATATCCTCTATTTTCATAAAAACGTAAGGTGCGTTCATTTAAACTGTACGCATCAAGTCTTATGGATGCGTAGCCATGAGTAATTGCTTTGTTTAAAGCAAAGTCCATTAATTGTCTGCCAATCCCCTTTTTTTGAGCTAATGGAGAAACCGCTAGCCGGTGAACAACTAAGACTTCTCCTTGGGTAAATTGCCATGGAATTTCGGCATATTCAGGGCTTTGATTCGCATCAATGGAAATAACTCCAAGAATATTATTCTCTTCTTCACATAAGTAGATATTCTCTATGGCAATATCAGCAGTTACATGCTCAATAGTAGGATAATTTTCATTCCATTGCATAATACCTTGTTCTTGCATGTGAGCAGCAACAGCTTTTAATAAATCAAAAATTGAAATAGTGTCGGGGGAGGTGGCTTTTCGAATGTTCATATTGCCTTATCCATTCACTTTTCTTTTGCGAAGAAAAAATTCATCAAATATGATAAATAAACTACTCATTAAGACAATGATTAGTCCTAATTTAACATGTGGAATAACTAAGTCAACAGTGTCAGAGTATAGTGTTGCCCAATGAGACATTAAAGGAATTGAAACCATTGCCAAAAAGAAAACAATAATTAATATCCACGCCCACTTTCCAATAATAGGTTTAAGTCTAGCAGTACGCTTAGCGTCTAATTCACGCATTATATTTGCTGTAAAGCTCATGGACGGCGAATCATGTTCGTGTCCTTCTTGTAGTATTTCTTTTAATCGTTTATCTTCCTTCTCCATATCATATTGTATTACGATAGCAGGTATTACTCTACTAACGAATTTACTTCATTTTTTAATAAAAACCGCATAATACCATATAGCTTTTTACGGGTGCGGTGTAGTTTCACCTTCACATTTGAGATCGACATTTTCATGATTTCTGAAATTTCCTTTACAGGTCGCTCTTCTAAATAGTAAAAAGTGATGAGTGCGCGTTCCTCTGGTTCCAAATGTGCTAATGCTTTTGAAATATAGTTACGGCGTTCATCTTGTTGGATTTGATCCAATATTTCAGCCGTGCTATCTTCAAAGTTATCTGGAAAATCAGTGGTAGTTGTCAATTTATTTTTCCTCAAAAAATTGATGCAGGTGTAGTAGGTGATTTGGTATAACCAAGTTGAAAACTTTGCTTTCCCCTTGAATTTATGCAAACCTTGGTATGCCTTTACAAAAGAATCTTGCGCAATTTCTTCTGCATTTTCATTTGAATTGGTCATTTTTAAACATAAAGAATAAACCATGTCTTTATGTGCATCAACCAATATTGAAAAGGCATTGTAATCACCTGCCCTTATTTGTGAGATTATATTTGAAACGTCTTGTTTATCCACGAAAAATGGTCTTATTCTTCTTCACCAAATTTGCGCATACGATCTTCTTCAATAAAATAGGTAGCAGTTAGAGCTAAGCCTCCAAAAAGAAAAGCAAAGACAACTGCCGCAGGTTCTGCGTCCATCCCAAATATTGAATGTGTTAAGTTTCCAACTAATATTCCAATTGGAACCATAAAAGCCAAAAGTGCTATTCTAAGTTTTGAATGGCGGTTTGCTTTATGTCCTTTTGGATTCATTCCCGCTTCAATCATTGCCATATTTTCACGATTGCTTGCTGTAATAACTACGTATACAATTCCAAAAATCATTGCACATCCGGCGATTGGTATTAAGACATGTACTAGGTGTTCCATAATTCTAAATTTACTGTTTATTATATGAGTCGTTAGTTGTTTTAGTTCGGTTACAGATATTTCTAACTTTTTTGAAATACACTAAAGATATTTATATTCTTCGTGATGTATCAAAGTGAGATTATCTCTGAAGGAAATGCATCCGAAACATTTCACAATTTACGAGACAATAAAATGTTATTTAGAATGGAAATTGTTTACGGTTGATAGGCTTTGTCTCTAATAGTAATTCATTTTGCATTACAGTTGAGCCTTGTTTACAGTATATTTTATATATAATACAATCGTCTTCTGCTTTATACTCTAACCAATGATTTTCGGTGGTAAGAATAAAAAGAACCTGTTCTTTCTTAACAGAATCTCCCTCTTTTATTTTTAGTTCTGAGACTTTTGATGAACCGTCAAAGTTCATTGAAGAAGGGCAGGTTACTTTAGTTATTTCAGCCACGTTTTTAATCTGAGACGTTTATAACTGCTTTTAAAGCGCAGACTTTTTTGTCTTTCGGTGCTCTAACAGCACACCAACGCAAACAAAGTCTGTACTCTTTAGTTTTTTACTAGCACTTTTTCCGGTTGAAGGAATTGTAACAGTTAGGTAAAATTTCTCTGTTTTATTACTTCTGAAAAGCACATATAGTTCCGTGTTTTCATTTGTAGAATTGTCAAAAATAACTTTGCGCTGTTTTTGGATGTTGGAATTGCCGCTTGAATCAGTAACAGTGACCATCATATCTTGCGACAATTGAAAATTGGCAGGTGTTCCGCCTCCAATATCCGTGCAAACAGATAAACGATACTCCAAGCCTTTATATGCAGTGACAAACAACTCATATTCCGTTCCTTTTTCAACAGATTCACTTTGAGATTGTTGATTAACATTCCAGTTTGCCTTTTTATCTTCTTTGGAAAGTTGTTTTTTGCATAATAGATGCGTTGTTTCACATTGTGCAGTAGCTTGTACAGCAACTAGGTTTAATAGTAAGATACCAACCAACAAAATTTTTTTCATTTCAAATCAATTTTTATTCACTAAATAATGGGGTTGTAGGAATGGGTTTCAAATATACTGTTTTTTATAAGATCAAAAATGCAGTGTGGTTACGCAATAATTATCATTCTGTTTTTTCTGCCAGTTTTAACTAGTAGGCGTAATTATTGAATTTAATCAGAACATATTTATGAGAGAAATTCTTTCATGGAATTTTTTTAAATCGCATAAGAGAATAGGGGGGAAGTCTTATTAATTCGATCAATTAATAACCAGTAATCAATAAACAATTGATATGAAAACTCCAGTAATTATTTTCTTTTTACTCCTATTTCCATTTTTGTCTTGTAAAAAAGACACCTCTCTGTCAACGGATTGGAACCGTGTAGATGTACCAGTTATGAGAGATGCTATTGATGGAGAAAATTATGAGGTAGCAAGTGATGCACATGTTTTTCATGATACGTCTGGGAATTTGAAAATGATATATTCTGGAGATGTGGATGGGAAAATACAAATTAAGCTAGCATCAGGTTTGGATTGGACAAGTTGGGAAAAAGTGAATGCTGTGGTTTATGAAAATTTACCTTCTGGTGAAGACACGCATAAAGAAACTCCTTTTTATCGACTAGCAGATAACGGCAAACATCAGATATTCTTTATTGGGTATGATGATGAGGTAACCTATAAATCGCAGGTTTTCATGGCTGAATCAGATAATTTAGAAGGTCCTTATACGACAATTGAAACACCAGTAGTTCCGCGTGGAGAGATTGCAGGGAAAGATGTTTATTTGATTACCTCGCCAAGTATTGTTGAGCATGACGGGGTTTTGCATATGGCATTTTTGGCTTGGAATGCTTCGCCTGAAGAGGTGACAGAGGTATGGGTAATGGGAGCGAAATCAGTGGATGATGGATATACATGGAGTGATTTTGAAGAAGTTGAATGTCCAATAGGGATGGAAGGACAATTGACAAAAGGAAATGATGGAAAATACTATGCTGTAAGTACGCAAGAATATGAAGATAGAGAAGGAATTTATTATGCAGAAGCAGCTCATCCTTTTGGGCCTTGGGAATATGTTGAAACGCCTGTTTTGGTGCGAAAAGGTAAGCCGTATGAGAAAAGTGAGATTATTGCTCCTCAATTAATTCTTAATCCTGCAAACGGAAAAAAGCATTTGTATTATACTGGCGCAGATCAAGCTAAAGGATGGTGGATTATGATGGCGGTTGAACCTTAATTATTCTTCTGTTTTTGATTCACTAGTACTTGGTTTTTTGTTAAAAGCAGCTCCGTAAAACTGGTTGAATATGAGGCAGGCAGTTAAGTCTCCAGTTACATTTACTGCTGTTCTAAACATTCCTAATATTCGATCAATGCCAATAATAATGATAAGCCCGTCAACAGGAATTCCTGCGCTAGACAAAACAGAAGCCAAGATAATTACTCCGCCGCCAGGGATAGCTGGTGTACCAATAGATGCTGCAACAACAGTGAATGTGATTAGTAACATGTTCATAATGGTCAATTCAATGCCATAGGCTTGCGCCATAAACAATGTTGTCACACATTGGAATAATGCCGTGCCATCCATGTTTATTGTAGCGCCAACAGGAATCACAAAATCACTAATATTAGAAGACACGCCGAGTTTTTCATCTGCCGTTTTCATAGATAGTGGCATTACAGCGGCAGAACTGGCAGTTGAAAAAGCTAATAGTTGAGGTTCTTTTATAGAACGCATGAAAGCAAGGGGACTTTTCTTTGTAATTAAAAAGACCATGGCTAAATAGAAAACCATTAGAATGAACAAACCAAGAATAACGACGGCAATGTAATAACCTAAGCCAAGGAAGATTTCGGCGCCAGTGCGGGAAAGTAAAGCAGCCATTAAACCAAACACGGCATAAGGAACTAATCTCATGGCCCATGAAACTACGATCATGCAAATTTTTTGCACGGCTTCTGAAAATCGAATGATTGGTCTTGCTGTGGTCTCTTGAAGTTGGGTAATTGCAACGCCAATAATAATGGTGAAAATAACAACTCCTAGCATTTCTCCAGTTAAAATTGATTCCAGAGGGTTGTTAGGAATTAGGTTTGAGATGGCGTTAGGAATATTCTCTAGTACGTTGGTTTGTTCACTTGGCGTAACTGTATTTCCAGAGCTATTAGGAAATCCGCCGTGGGTTAAAATATACTGCCCTGGTTTTAAAATTAGGGTTACTGTTAAGCCTATGATTATGGCAACAGCAGTAGTAAAAATAAAGTAGAGCAAAAGGCGTAGTCCAAACTTTTTAAGATTCTCTGAAGTGTTACTTACAATTCCTGAAATAATGGATGTAAATATTAATGGGATCATAATCATTTGTACTAAGCGCATAAAGATTTGACCAGGTAGGTCTAACCATTCTGCCAACCGCAAACTACTTTCCTCAGAAAGTAATCCTGTTGATGGGTTGAATAAAACGCCTAACCCTGCACCCAAGACCAATCCAATAATTACTTTTAACCATAAACGTCCTTTGATTAAGCGATCTAAATGATGCGATAAATGATTCAAGGATCTAAACTCTAGCATAGTTTTTTTATTCGTTACAACTTATTAAGCATGATTTAAAACTTATTGTTTCTTCGTTGTTTTTGAACATTTTTTATCATTTTTCCAAAATCTTTTTCTTTCTTTTTTCTTGTTTGGGCGTCAGATTCATAGTGCATTTTCTCTTTTTCCATTCGCATGAAGTTTGCATAAGAATCAGCATCCAATTTGTCATTCTCTATCGCTGCTAAAACAGCACAGCCTTTTTCAATTGAATGACTACAGTCACTAAATTTACAATCTTCTGCAAGATCCATAATTTCATCAAAAGTCATTTCAAGTCCGTCAGAGGCATTGGTTATCCCAACTTCTCTCATACCAGGATTGTCTATCAAAATACCATTTTCTAAAACAATTAGTTCTCTATGACTTGTAACGTGTTTCCCTCTATCAATACTTTGGCTAATTGCACCAGTTTCCATCATTTCTTTTCCGGTAAGTGAATTAATCAACGTAGATTTTCCAACACCAGATGACCCTAATAAACAATAAGTCTTTCCTCTAGTTAATATAGATTTTATTTCATTTATACCATATTGCGACTGATTACTTATCGCATAAACCGGAACATCTTTAATTCGATTATTTATCTGACTCAATAGTTCGTTTAATTGAATTTCTTCAATTAGGTCTACTTTACTGAGAATTATAATGGGGTCAATTTTAGAGGCATTACAAATGGTTAAATACCGTTCTAAACGATTGATGTTAAAATCGCGATTAACAGATTGAACAATAAGACCATAATCAATATTTGTTGCAATAATTTCCATGCCTTAAAAGTAATGAAAAAACAAAATGCTTCTTTTTAAAAAGAACTATTAT
>CAKZPK010000059.1 GCA_937139035.1 uncultured Crocinitomix sp.
GATGAGGTTAAGGAAGAATGTTTATTTACAAAAGTAATTCAAGCTTCAGCTGGTCGTAGCAAATCGCTTTATGATATGGATATCTGGGTAGGATCAATAGAAAATGGCCGAAATAATATCAACGGAAATTTTGACTCTAAAGATCTGATGGACATTTTAAAATGGTCTGCGAAAGTACAACTCTTAGAAGTAGAACAGGAAAAAGCGAAATTAAAGAAAGCAGAAGATCAAAAAATAACAAAGCGTAATCGTTTGCGCATGTTAGCTTCAATCGCTTAATTAAGTTCTTTAAAGTTTTTAATAGATAATATTATTCTTGATTGCGTAAAGCACAATTCCAGCCGTATTTTTTACATTTATTTTTGCAATAATTTTAGCACGTGAGCCTTCAACTGTTCTAGGGCTTAAATTAAGAATGTCAGAAATTTCTTTATTCGTTTTTTCTTCACAAATCAGTCGAATGATTTGAATTTCTTTATCTGTAAGTGCTGAAATTCCAAACTTAGGCTTCAACTTTTTACTCTTCATTACATAATGAAGCATGTCTTTGGAGATATGATCATTAAAATAATAGCCATTTTCGATTACAGCATAAATGGCATCTACCACTTTTTCAGAATCAAAATCCTTTAATAAAAAACCGTTGCTGCCTTTGTCGAGTAATTGTAAAATCAATTCCTCACTATTATGCATTGTTAATGAAATGATTTTTGTGTCAGGATATTTTAACCGAATTTGACGAGTAGCTTCAAGGCCATCCATTTCGGGCATTTCATAATCTATAATTGCAACATCAACTGGACGATTTTTGAGAGACTTCACCAATTCAAGTCCATTTGGCACTTCTGTTACTACTTTTAACTCATCATAATCGCTTAACAATGCTATCAATCCTTGTCTGAATAGCATATGGTCATCAGCTAATGCAAGTTTAATCTTACGTTTCATCATTATAATATGTAATTGTAATACTCGGATTTATTTCAGACGGTGCTTTATATTCAATTTTAGCTTCAATAATACTCAACCTACTTTGTATGCTGGTTAATCCAAGACCTTTATCCTGGCGTATTAAATCAACCACATCAGTCTCACTAATCCCTGCACCATCATGTTCAAATTTAATAATTGTACGCTTACCGTCATTCGAAAGCTGCACATTAATTTCTGACGCTGCTGCGTGTTTAATGATATTATTTATAATTTCTTGTGAGGCTCTAAACAGTTGTGATGCTTTTTGTGCAGTAGGTTTAAATTTCTGCGTCATTTGATCATCAAAACGCATTGCAATTTCGCCCGTTTGATTAAAGCTGGTACATACTTCTTTTAATGCCTTAACAAAACCTAGTTTTATTAGTGTTGGGGAGGCTAATTTTTTAGAGATGCTTCTAACACTTTCAGAGGTTTTGTTTAGAATGACTTTGTTTGATTCCAGAATTTTTTCCAAAACCTCTTTGTCATCAATATTCTTTGCGGTTCTCGAATTGTTAAGGCGCAAAATACTTATGAGCGCACCTAAATCGTCATGTATGTTTTTTGCAACGCTTTCGCGTTCCTTTTCTTCTACTTCAATCGTTTTTTGCAGTAATTCTCTTTGATGTTGGGCTTTTATGGCCTCCACTTCGTTCCGTTGAATAATTGCCTTCTTTTGGTATAATACCACAAAGAAAATAATGAACCCGGCCAAGAGTGTCATTGCTGCAGCTCCAATGGCTACAATAGAAAAAATGTCTAAATTTTGCGTGCTTTCCAAAATCCGATTATGATTAAAATGTTATAAATTATGTGAATGATATTATGAATATCCCATAGGTTAATCATCCGAGTAGTATCGCGATAATCACTAAATATGAATATGAAAAAGCCGCCAGAAAAGAATAGTAGAATACCGGAATTTATCCAAAAAAACGGATTTTCCCAAGGGGTGTCGTATTCCAATTTGCTCAACATATCTTTGAAGTAAAGAGCTGCAAAGCAAATCAATATTAGAGATCTTAGTCCCATTGCTACTGAGTTAAGATGTTCGTGAAATGATTGTGATATAGTTATTATGATCATGACTGTTAGAGCCATGATATAAAAGACACCAATCACTATTTTCATGTTTCTCTTAATACTAAAGAGCGAGAGGTAAAATAAAGTAAATAAGGAGTATTCAATTAAGGTATAAGTATTATATAGCCAAATATTATGAATGCCATTGAATTGCATGATGCGTCCAACGACATCAACTATTAAAGAAATAATAATTAAACAGAATAAAACTCTCAAAGGTAAAGACCGTTTGAGAGTTTTAAAGTTTAATGCTCCTATTAATATAATAAGAATGGATGTTGTTATAAATCCATTTCCGAAATTGAATATTTCATTCACGAATTTAGACCATTAGAGGATGAGCAGGATGTGGGGCATGGGAAGCTGTGATCTGCAATGATGCCAGTAACTATATCATTTTCATTCGCATCAACCCCAACAAAAACAAGTTCTCTATTTCCTCGTGTGTCTAAACCATGATACATACGTATACCCATGCAACCTGCTTGGGATAAAATTTGATTTAAAATGTCTTTTCCCATAAAATGTCCTAATCTGTGGTTAGGGTGTGTTGAACGGTGACTTGCTGTCATTGTAGCTGCATCTTGTAAAGTAATTTGTGATCCTTCTGTTCCATCAAAAGCCATAGAGTAAATTTTAATTAATAATATGTGTTTCAATACTAATATAGACAATTGATTGGGTCAAAAGTGATAGCTAAAATATACAAAAAAATAAATAACTATAAATGAGATACTTAGATTTTGATAAAATTTATTTTTACGTATAAATACGTATTTTTTCGTCTCAATTTATTTTAATTGATTGTAATGGGTTGAGAGAGAATATTAGTCTAAAACCATTTAGTTACTGATTAATAAACTGAGATTTTTTAAAATTTCTATCTGAATTTTTTATTGAATACATCCTCGGTATAAAATTCACCGTTGTATTCAATAATGGGTAATAGATTCTCTAATTCGTATTTTTCAAACTCCTTTATGGCTTCGTCGCGTTCCTCTTCTGTTTCATATTCTTGCGAATAATAAGTAGTTGATCCGTCTTTGCCTTTTACGGGTTTAATACGCTTGATATTGTAAAGAATGTCTACAATTTCTACAGGAATCTCTTCTTTAGAATAAGCTAGTTGTACACGATATTTCACTTTGCTCATATCCACACCAGCATTTTCTTGTGTCACTTGGTTCGTATCCCTATCCTCAACAAAAGTTGTTAACTCTGTAGTTTCAGAATAATTTGTTGGTAATTTATCTTCATCTACACCCGCCTCAACAAGTGTTACTCGCTTTTGTTGTTCATATGCTACTATGAATGTTTTGTCAAAGCCCTTTTTCTTTAATTCCTTTTGGTATTCCGTTGCTTCTTCAAACGTCTTAAAAGATCCTGTATAATAACGGTTGATATTATCTTTATCAGAAGCGCCGTAAACAACATCTAGTCCTGGGTATAATTCATCCGTATCTACTTTCGTTCTGAAAGCTCCAAGTTGCACACGGTATACTTGCTCTGGCTCACTATAGTTAGGTCCTTCTCGTCCTTCTTGAAGGTTTACACGCTCAACTTTTTCAATTACTTCCTCATCAACAGAGAATAGTGTTTCCCCATTTCCACTATTTCTACCTATTTCAGTCACGTCTACGCCTTTATCCTCTAAACTATTTTTTGCAGCAACAGCTTCCTCAATGGAGTTATAAGAACCTAATGTATAATAAACAGTATCACCTTTCATCATGGTGCTATAGTCATTGTATCCTAAGAATTTATGAAGATCATTAACAGTAATGTCTTTACGTTCTTTCCCCACTAAAATGACATAAGTTAAGCCCGATTTTGTTTTAGCAGCTCTCGGATACGTTTTGTTCCGTTCTTTATTCATTACAACCTCTGTTCTGAATTCTTCAAAAGGTTGTTCATATCCAGTCGAATCATAATATAATCTGGCATGATCAATAAAATCCTCTTCAGTTATAGTTACTCCAAATTCATTAACATAGCTTCCAAATTTAGTTCCTGGCTCATCATCATAATAATCAGGAACACCATCTTCATCTGTGTCTAAAGGACATCCACTTGTGTCAACAAGTGCCTCGAGTGGTGTAGCGGGACAATCATCTAGCGCGTCAATAACACCATCTTTATCAAAATCATTAGGATCCCACTCTGCAAACAATGGAATTCCTTCATCATCAATTAATTTAGGATATTCTTCGTCATCATTTTTGCCAAATTTCAAATCATAGCTCAATGAAACGTATGTAAATAGTAAACGATCATTTTTTTCATCTCCTTTTCTAATTCCAGTACCAGCAGGAGAAACATTATCAATTAAATCAGTAAAAGTAAAGTTGTATGTGGTTGCAATTCTAAAGTCCCAACGAGGAGACATGTGCCATTCAACACCAAGACTAAGAGGGATTGATAAACTTTGCTCTCTGTACTTTCCTAAGTTATCTTCATTAAGTTCTCGTAAATCCGTTTCATAAGTATAGTCACGAGTTAATGGAACCGCTTCTGTACTTGCTAATGGATCATTTTCATCTAAACTCATGATTGATCCGTCAGACCAATAGAAATATTCATTTCCTAGTTCATCATATCGATCTGTTTTAGATAAAAACTCAAAGGATGAAAAGCCCATTCCAATAAAAGGATGGAAAGAAGAACGGTGTTCTTGAAATAGTGGATAAAAATTATAATAGAGCATCACTGTGCCCATTCTAATTCGAGACTCAAAATTATAACTCCGTTTTATTGTACGTTCATTGGAAGCAATTTTCCCATAGGTTGCAGAAAATTCTACATTGAACATTTTAGAAATAGGAGCATTAACATATACTAATCCTCCAATTCGATTAACTGTTGGCGTAAATGTTTTCTGATAGTTCTGAACCTCACCGTAATAAGTCATTACACCAGTCCCTAACCCTAATCTTGGACGAAAGACTTGTTTAAGCGTGTCTTGCGCATACGAGTGGGAGGTACAAATGAGAAATAAACTTAATATGCTGTATGTGATGTGTTTACTCAAGTTGGTCGTGGTTATCTAATACCTAAAGATACATGAAAATAGATAGACTCTTCTTAAAACACTTGATTTTTCGACTAACAGGTCTTTTCAGTGTTTAAGCTTATTCCCTACTAAGGTAAAACAAAATTAGTCATGTCAATTTCAAAGATATCTCTAGCGCCCATTCCTTTATTTTCAGTTGATGAAAATTTAGAGTAATATGCACGTTTTAAATCGCCGTGATAAACAAAATGTGTTTCGTCAGATACGGTATTGATAGGGTAACCTAAATTAACGGGCTTTTCCCATTCGCTTCCGTTATTTTTAGTAACAAATACATCATATCCACCCATGCCTTCATGTCCGGTTGAGCTAAAGAATAAATAAACGCCATCAGCACTTATGTTTACTGTTGTTTCATTTCCATCTGTATTGATAACGTCACCTAAATTTTCAGGTTTAGACCATTCTCCACTTCCTTTATATGAAACGTAAATGTCAGATCTACCTTCACCGCCAAGTCTTTCACTCACGAAATAAGCAGTATTTCCGTCTGCTGTTAAACTTACCGCGGCTTCAAAATATAAACTGTTAATTGGTTTTCCAATTGGTTTTGGTGAATTCCACGTCCCTTTTCTGTTTTTCTTGCAGTAAAAAACGTCTGAACTTTTTGTTTTAGGCTTTGGTGATTTTAAGGTCATTGTATTCACGGTCATATACAGCGTTTTTCCATCTGCCGAGATATGACTAATAGCATCCATTCCTTTAGTGTTTACTCTATTCATTAAATCGGAAGAATTACTAGCTTCGCCCCAATCATTTTTTTCTTCATCCCAAAGACTAACATAAATATCCTCGAAGTAGCGTTGGTCACCAGGGCTAATTCCGCCTCCTTTATTATCTGCGCGTCTTGATACAAAATAAAAAGCTTTACCATCTGGAGATAGCGTAGGTGCTGTTTCCTCAAATGCCGTATTGATGTTCATGCTCATTCTCTTAATTGACACATCAATAGGATTTGCCATAAGCTCTTTAGCACGTTCGCATTGATCAATGTGAAACTGAATTTGTAATTCTTTTGCTCTCAAGTCTGAAAGTGGTGCTAGTGCTAGTTTGTAGTTTTCGATTGCGGCATCTAACTCTCCAATGCGGTGCTGGCATAGCGCCAATATGTTTCGGGCCTCAACATCAACTTGATCGTCAATTGCTAAGGCATCCTGTACATACATTTTTGCTTTTTCATAATTACCTAAAGCTAAATGACATTCAGCTAGCCAGTAGGTTGCTTGAGCATTTCCTTTGTCTTTATTCAATGCTTCACGAAATTTAACCAAAGACATACGGTAACTTCCTTCATTATAGAAGCGTTTCCCTTCTGATATCAAGTATTTGGCTGTGCCTTTTTCAATGACAGTTGAAGTTGAGTCGGGTGGGGTCATTCCAAAACTAAAGCCTGCACTTGTAAAAATTAATAATGCCAATATCCATTTCATGTTTCTCAAATTTTATAAAATATAAAAATAACGTTTTCGGGTTAACGCGTAGCAATTACTGGTCCAAATCTTCTTTATTTTCCTCATTTTCAGAGGAACCTTCATCAATTTCATCAGGCTCTTCAAGTTCTTTGTTTTGATTTGCTAAAGCTTGCTCATCACGAACTGCATGTTCGTTTTTACTCAAGTCAACTAATTCATGCATTGATAAGGTGGCAGATGTTATTGCTAAAATTGGCGCAATTGCTGCTAATATGAAGGTTATAACTAATATGGATCCCCATAATAACTGTGTACCTGTGTCTGTAGGTAATTTATCATATCCTCTTAAAACATAAAAGAAAGACAAGAAGAAAATGTAATAAATACTTCCAATGGCAATTGCTAAACCTCTATGCTTGGATACGAAATAAATACTTTGTTGAATGTTGAGTCTTCGTCTTTCGTTGATATAATCCATAAAAGCAAAGCCGTAAAAGTAAAAACCAATCATAATCGGAATTGAAAAGATAATGATGTTCTTAGCAAATCCTCCAAAGAATGAGGCGATTCCTAGAATTATAACAATAAAGAAATACTCCCAAAACAGGTTGCGCATTGCAATTTTAATTCCACGTTTAATATCACTTATCAACTGTTTTAAATTGAATTTATATTTATTTCCAGCAATAATGTTTTCAATACGCTCAGATAAATAGGAGAGTACAGGTGACAGTATGATTACGACAATGTATAGTGTGAACTTTGTAAAAATTAAATGAAGAGAATCAAAGAATAACATTTTCATGGTAATCCAAGTCAATCCTCTAATCGATTCAATGTTTTGAGCATTTTCACTAATCTCATCCGCAATTCTAGCTTCAACACTTTGGAAATAGAGCCCTAGCCAATATATGCCCGCAAATAAGATTAACGGAAATAAAACAAACCAATATAACTTGTGTTCAATCAAGAAGCGAACGCCCTTGAAGTAATTTTTATATCCAAGCCCTAAAAGTTGAAAAAAGTTCATTTCAAATTGAAATTTGGATAAAAATACGAATGCTACATAAATATGAAAGCGAAAAACAAAATAATTGTATTCGTTAAAAAAGTATTTGATTAATTTTAGCAGAAATAATCCCTTGGATTTCTTATTTACATATCATCCCATTTGGATTTTTGTGGCTGTGCTAATTGCATTTACATATGCCTTTATCCTGTATCGTAAAGATAAATTATTAGAGGAAGTAAGTAAGGCTATAAAATGGAGTTTGGCTATTTTTAGATTTGTTGCTGTTTTTGTAATTGCAATTCTTTTATTGGGAATTATTTTAGAGAATTTTACAGAACGAAAAGAGAAACCGCTTCTTTTTGTCGTCAATGATAATTCAGCATCTGTATTATTGTCAAAAGATTCAACCTATTATCAAAATGAGTATTTAGAAAAATTGAATCAATTCTCAGCAAGCTTAGAAGAAGAATTTGAGGTTATCAATTATGATTTTTCTGCGGAGTTGTCTCCAGGTTTCTCTTCTGATTATGAAGGGCGATCTACCGATATTTCTGCTGTGTTTAATGGTATTTATGACCAGTACACTAATCGTAATATTGGCGGAATTGTATTGGCAACAGATGGGATATACAATACAGGTGCAAATCCACTTTATGCAATTGCGCGTAAAAGTTTTCTCCCCATTTTCACTATTGGTTTAGGTGATACGAGTTTAGTTCGTGATGTACGTGTTGACCATGTTAATCATAATGAGATTGCCTTTTTAGGAAATCAATTTCCAGTAGAGGTTTCTATTTCAGAGTCTCTTTGTAATGCGGAGAATGTAACCGTATCAATTTATGATGGAGATAAATTGGTAAAACAAGAACGAGTTAGTTTTAATAGTGATGAAGCACAAGTTAAAGTGCAGTTCATTATGACGGCGAGTCGTATTGGTTTTAGAAAATATCGAGCAGTTGTTAGCGCCGTGGAAAATGAATACAGCACAAAAAATAACTCTGCTAACTTTTATGTGGAGGTGATAGATGGTCGCCAAAAAATATTGATTGCAACGCAAGCTCCGCATCCTGATATTGGTGCTATTCGTTACGTAATTGACAATAATAAAAATTATGAAGTTGATGTAATGAATATCGATAAGGTGGACAATTTAACACCTTATGATTTAGTGATCGTTCATAATTATAATGCAAAAAGCGAGGCGCTAAATGCTTATATCAAAAATGGCGAAGGACCTCTTTTATTGTTGCTAGGTGCTCAGTCTAATATGGCTGCATTGGAAAAATTAAAGGTTGGTTTTACAGGCACAAGTTCAGATTTAGAGGAAGTTGGTTTTGCACATAATCCTAACTATAAAGAGATTATTGTTTCGGCAGCTAGTATTCAGGTTTTTAGTAATGCTCCGCCATTGCAAGCACCTTTTGGAAACTATAAATTTAGTGATGCAGTTGAAATTTTGGCCTATCAACGGGTGGGAAATATTACATTAGATAAGCCGCTCATTTATTTTTCACAAAAGCAAGAAAGTCGTTATGGTGTAATAATGGGGGAAGGGATTTGGAGATGGCGATTATATGATCAAATGAAAAATAAGAGTACCGCTAATTTTAGTGATTTTTTCGGCAAAATAATTACTTACTTGGCGGTGAAAGAAAATAAGGATCCGTTTAAGGTGCATTTGAAAAATGAGTATACAGAAAATGAAACCATCTTGATTAAAGCCGAGTTGTATAATAAGTCTTTTGATTTGGTAAATGATCCTGAGGTGAGTTTTAAATTTTCTAATGAAGAAGGGGATGAATTTGAATCATTCTTTGTTAAAACAGCAAATGCTTATCAGTTAGATTTGGGTAAATTAAAGCAAGGGGTTTATAAATGGTCTGCATCAACCGTTTTTCAAGATCAACGTTATTCAAAATCAGGAACTTTTTTGGTGAGAGAGATTAAAATTGAATATTTAAATTCGGTTGCTAATCACCGTTTATTAAGAAATATTGCTGCAAATTCTGGGGGTGAATTTTATTTTCCAAATGAAATCGATCAGTTAGAAAGTTTGATTAATAATCGGGATGATATGGTAACGGTTGTATATCAGGAAAAAGAGTTTGATGATTTGATTGATTACAAATGGCTCTTCTTTTTAATCGTTGTCCTTTTCTCTGTCGAATGGTTTGTTCGTAAATTTAATGGAGCATATTAATCTAGCTACCTAGTAGATTTAACATTGCTTTTTTCGCATTCAGCTGCAATTTTATTACATTTAGCAGACCAATTTACAAACCATGATTAAAAGTCTTTACACACTCCTCTTTCTTATAGTAGGGTTTTATTCCTTTGCACAGCAGGTTGACCCTGAAC
>CAKZPK010000060.1 GCA_937139035.1 uncultured Crocinitomix sp.
GTATCACGAATAATCTCAAATCCTTCGTATAGAGATTCTACCCCATTTGAATTCATGCATGAAATTAAAATCTTGTTTTTATTTTGAATTAACGGTATTTCAATCTCTTTTCTTATTGACTTTACATTATCATCAATCTTTAATCCTTGCCCACCGAAAATTGGAACATTATTGACATAAACATGTAGGCTTTTTAAATTATAATCATCATCCCAAGCAGAAATCCACAACTTTTGAGAAGGCTCTGTTGTTACAATGTCAAATTTCGTTTCAATTTTGACATTTGGTAAGTTAAAGTCCATCTTTAAGGAACCTTCATCCAAATTCAATTTTTTCAGTCTTTTCTTATACAGATAATAATAAAGATTAATCAATTTTTCAGATGATTTACCTATTCGTTGCGCAACAATATCAGGTCGGTTTAGGTGGATATGGAATTGGTCAAACGGCACTAATTTTTCACCCATTCGAAATGCAATTCCTTGCAAGGCTTTTCTCGAAGCCATATAATAATTGTCCGGAGTGTAAATCATAAACTCCGTTTCACCAATGGCTTGATAAGTTGCTATAAGCTCGCAGGTTCCATAATCAGAATATTTTACAGCCCCATCCACCGAAGCAGAAAAAAATCGGTTATTAGCAGGATCGCAAATCACTTTTATTATTTCTCCTCTATGATCTTGCAACTGGCAAGAACTCTTACCCGTTTTTGTATTCCAAACAATGACAGAATTATCTGCCGCTCCAACTGAATTGTTTCCCGCACCAGAAATTAACGTTCCCCCATCAGCCGAATAATCAATGGTATTTACAATATTCACATGTTCGTTTAAAATATGATCTAAACTCCAGTCATTCGTGCTTCGTAAATAAATAGTTTTATCCCAAGCCGCGGTAGCTAATTGCTCACCATTAGGACTAAACTTAACGTCATGAATGGAAATGATTTGCTCCTCAAATTTCTTTATTTCTTTTTTTGTTTCATAATTCCAGACACGTGCCGTTTGATCCAATGATCCAGAAACGATCCAAGGTTTTGTCGGATGAAAATCTATGGCTAAGATTCCTGCTTCGTGTCCTTCTAATACCGCCTCCATTTTTGTCGATTCAATATCCCAAACTTTAATTTTATTTTGAAAGCCTGCACCAGTTAACTTTTTACCATCATTAGAAATTGCAACAGTTTGGATAAGCTCATATTCTGTATCAAAGCTTTTAATTTTATCTCCAGACTCAACGTCAAATAATCCTAAATTTATTTGATTCGTCATGGCTATAATTGACTTGCCATCTGCTGTAAATTCACAAGGAAAAAAACCTGGAATACTATTAACAACCTTGTTTAAATTTAAATCCCATATTTTCAATTGTAGCTTATCTGTTGCAACAGCCAAATAATGTCCTGTAGGATCATAAGCCATGTTATAAATTCGGCTTACGCGCGGAGCTAGTTCTCTGAACATTCGCTTGCGCTTAAAATTGTACATGGTAATTAAATCGTTGTTCGCTAAAAAAACCATTTCACCGTCTGGGTGAGATTCAACACATTGAATTCGAAACGGACTGTCAGAAACTGTTCCTTTTTCAACCACCTTTTTGCTTTTGTAATTGAACAAAACAAGATCACCATCATGCGTTGAAACGTAGACAATTGGTTTTTCACGATCAATAGCCAAACTAACTATTTTCGATTCATATTTCTCTGATTCAAATTCAAACTCCCCTTTTTCAGTATTGAAAATTCGCAACTTATCATCTGTAAAGCCATATGCCAAATATTTGCCATCTGGCGAAATATCAGAATTGCTAAATGGATAATTAAATTCATCAAACAACGCGTAAGTAGTGATTGTCTCGCCAGAGGTCATACTTATTATATGCATATTTCCCTGATGATCTAACACATAAACAATCTCCTTATTTACATCCGCTACAAAATCTGTTGCATAATTATCTGACAATTTAGAAGTTGATTTAGTTGTAAAATCATAAACCGATATTTGAGAATTCTCATTGATATAAAAAAGCTGGTTCCCGTCTTTTGAAAATCGAATTCCGCGACTTGATCCTGCAATACCACTATGAATAGTTTCTCCAGTAATAATGTCCCAAACTAACAATTCTTCATTAAAAGAAGTTCCCGCTAAAAATCGATTATTAGGAGCAAACGCTAATTGTTCTACTCTACCTGCAGTACCTGAAATTGTTCGAAATTCCATTCCTGAAGCAATGTCCCAAATTTTGATTTGTTTATTATTGGAAGCACTCGCCAAAAAGTGTCCATTAGGTGAAATTTCCATTGCATTAATCTGGTCATTATGACCTGTGGTTAAAACAACATCTGGTTTTACCTGAGCTTGCGCCAAACAAGCTATAAACAAAACTAATATGGAAAAACGTTTGAGCATATTACTGATTACTTGAAGTATCTAAAATCGTGCCCATCTTTTATATTCAGCAGAGATTCATAAATTAACTGAATTCCATTTTCCACATCATCTTTATGCGCCATTTCAACAGTGGTATGCATATAACGCAATGGCGTAGAAATCAACACAGAAGGTACTCCAGAATTTGAATAAGCAAAAGCATCTGTATCTGTTCCTGTAGCACGTGAAGCCGCGGCACGCTGAAACGGAATTTTTTTCTTTTCAGCAGTATCAATCACCAACTGGAGTAAATTATTTTGCACAGCAGGTCCATAAGTTAAAACAGGACCGCGTCCATTCTTTAAATCACCCTGAACAATTTTATTAATCATAGGTGTTGTAGTGTCATGGCAAACATCCGTAACAATAGCTACATCAGGCTGAATGCGTTCTGCCACCATTTGTGCTCCTCTCAATCCTACTTCTTCTTGAACAGAATTAGTTATATAAAGTCCAAACGGTAATTTCTTTTTATTTTCTGAAAGCATTCGTGCCACCTCTGCAATCATGAACCCTCCTATTCTGTTGTCTAATGCACGGCCAACATATCGGTTATTGTTCAAAATCATAAACTCATCTTCATAAGTTATTACACAACCAACGTGTACACCTAAAGCTTCAACCTCTTCTTTCGAATCGCATCCACAATCCAGGAAAATATTTTTTGTAGAAGGTCCAACTTCTTTTTCTTTGCGGGTATGAATAGCTGGCCAGCCAAATACAGCTTTAACAATTCCTTTATCTGTATGGATATTCACACGTTTTGATGGTGCTATTTGATGGTCTGAACCTCCGTTACGGCGCAAATAGATGAATCCATCCTCTCTGATATAATGAACAAACCAAGAAATTTCATCTGCATGAGCTTCAATAACTACCTTATATTTTGCCTTTGGATTAACGATTGCAACTACTGTCCCGTAATTATCTACCCAATAATCATCTACATATGGTTTAATATAATCTAACCAAAGTTTTTGCCCTTCTTGTTCAAAACCAGTTGGTGAGGCATTATTCAAATATTTTTCTAAAAATGTAAGTGCTTTCTTACTACTAACAGATTTTCCTTTTCCCATACCCTAAAAATAACAAATACTTCGTTTTTGAGACATTGAAAATAGAGGTTATTCATATTTAACATTAAGATTCTTTAAGGTACATAACCGAATCCGAAATTTTAACGCGGTTCCTAATTCTAATTCCCCTATAATTTCAATCGTTCAATTAATCAAATATTAAATGATGGACAAATAATCGATTAGTCGAGTTTATCCTATATTTAATCTAATCTATTTAGCTTAAACCAAGGTATTTTCCTATCTTCGATAAGAACTGTATACCTCACCAATTTATCGAAACTGTTAAGTGACAAATTAATGTGAGGGAATTTATTTTTCGCTTTGTAATAATAGTATGCGCCTCATATTAATAATTTTCGTGTCAATCTCTCTAAAAGCACAATCGCAAGATTTGGTGTATAGTGAAGAAGTTATTGCCGATTATGAAAACGGAATATTGGCCTATCAAAGCAATGACACAAAAACTGCAACGACTCTTTTTAATCAATGTATAACTGCGGACTCATCTTGTTTTGAAGCACATTACAACCTTGCCTTAATCAATTTTGAGCAAGCAAGGTTCAAAGAAGCAATGACAAGTGCATATAACGCTGAAAAATTGCGTCCATTTGATGCACGACTAACTAGTTTAATTGGCCGCACACACTATCAACAGTCAAATTATACAAAAGCGGAGACCTATTTAAAAAGGGCTTTATCTATTGGAGACAGTAACGCAGACAACCTATTATACTTGGCGCTTTCACTGCAAAAGCAAAACAATTACAAATATGCTTTGCATTATTTTAACGAATTGCTCAGCCAATATCCATCAAAAATGGATTACTACTTTGATAGAGGATTACTATACGCAGAAATGGAGCAGTATGAAAACGCAATGAATGATTTTGAAGCAGCGTTAGAAAATGGCATTGATGCTTTGCCCAACATCTACTATCATTTAGCAAATACATCACTTCAATTAGGAGAAGGAGAACAAGCATTGGCTTATATGGATGAAGGGCTAAGCATTGTTGGGAAAAAAGAGAAAATAGCTCTTTTACTGCTTAAAGGAACATTTTATAGAGACATTGGAGCATATGAAACTGCAGCAACTCATTACGCAACTGCCTATGAGCTTGAAAATGAAAATCCACTTATTTTAACACATCAAGCAGCTGTAATGATTGATTTGGAAAAATACGAAACTGCAATCGACAAATGTGATGCGGCAATTGTGTTGAACCCCAATCAAATGGAAGCCTATTTTAATCGAGGAATTGCAAATGAAATGATTCGGGACGTGGAGCAAGCTTGCAGTGATTGGCAAAAAG
>CAKZPK010000061.1 GCA_937139035.1 uncultured Crocinitomix sp.
GGAAACAAGCTTGTCATCATCAGCTGAGAAATTTCAAGCCAAGCTCGCTAAAAAACTAGATACTAAAGTTCAAATCTCTGCAAACAATAAAGGCAAGGGTAAAATCGTTATTAATTTTGGATCAGAGAAACAATTGGATCAAATTATAGATTTTATAGACCAACTCAATGCTTAAATCGGCCTTTTTATTGGTAATTCTTTTGTTTGCTTATCTAGCAAACGCGCAAAATCAAGAGGACTCGCTTTCGGTTAATACAGATGTTAATTTATCAACTGAGTCAGGATATACACATTTTACAAAACGGGCAGCAATTTTGTCGGCAGTAATTCCTGGTGCTGGCCAAATTTACAATGAGATTGGATATCGGAAAATCCCTCAAAAAAAGCACCGTGCTTGGTGGAAAGTTCCAATCATATATGGAGGTTTAGGCGCATGTGGATACTATTTTTATCAAAACAATAAATTTGCTTATCTAACCAAAAAAGAATTTTTATTTCGAGAAGAGAACAGTGGTGCTATTTTAGATCAACGCTTTGTAGATTATCCTGTAGATGCTAGCGATACAACGCACCGAGTGTTCAGTTTAATTAATGGTTACAAGGTGGACGGGGTTACTATTCCTGGATTTGATAAATATGCTAACCGCCGCGATTTGTTTTTGTTCGGTTTTGTAGGTATTTGGGCTTTAAATGTAATCGAGGCTTATGTAGATGCACACTTTGTAACGTTTGATGTATCAGAGGATCTTACAATGTCTTTTAGTCCAACAATTTTGGCTAATCGACAACCGGGGCTGAGTTTAAGGCTTGATTTTAATTGATATTCTAATAGTCCGAAGGGGTTTATTAGTCCATTACTTTCTTTACTTGAATAGAGTCCCTTGAAACTTCACTTGCGTAAAATTCACGCCGATCAAAAAAATCACTAAGTGTAATAATCTCCTCTTTTTTGTAACGGTTAAGCTGAATGTAATATGGCGTTAATAATTCAACTAATGCAGTGTATTCTAACCAAAATAATTCTCTTTCTCCTATAACATTTCCATTATTATCTCTGTGAATGATGATAGGAGCGATTGCCGTTATAATTTTATCCAGTACTTTTCCGTTTTCATCCAAAACCCATTTTTCTTTAATATTATACGCAATAATATCTTTGTCTTGATACAAAACAATGTCATCTGGAGGATACACAGTCTCATAAAAACCAGTTTTTGAATTGTAAATAATTGAATCCTCATCAGGATACAACCAACTCAAAAGAGGCACAGCATAAGGGTCGTAAAGAATCTGTCCAATTAGTCCCATATTTAATACGTTATCTCTAAAAGTAGAGTCTGTTTCATACGTGGCATCTGCAGACTTTCCAAATTCACTAGGACTAACAGGATAAAGCAAAAATCCATCATCTCTACTGTTTTCCCATTCAGGATCATATGGAGAATAGAGGAGTAATTTGTTATTAAAAAAATTACGTATTATGATTGTCCATAAATTCCATTTTATCGCTCCTTTATGAACTTCAAAAAGCTCTGACTTTATTTCTTGATTAGGATAGTCAAAACCAGGCATTTTATCGTTAAAAGGGTAAAATATTGGAGCATTAATTTTTTGATCAATTTCAATGACACTCCAAACATCTTTGGTCCATTTTTTCTTTTTTTTATCGAGAAGAGGTGCTGCGTCTGATTTTCCTAAAAAATGGAGAGGTGTTGTTGTGAGAGAATGGAAGGCTAGGTTGGAGGCAATTGCAAACTGGTTGAAACAAACAACACATAAAATGCTAATTAAGGACTTAATCATACGGCAGGTTTTAAATCGATTATCATTAATAATAATGATAAATTGTAGATAAGTAACAGAGATTAAGATTTATATGAATAAAATAGGTGAATAGACAATACTGTGATTGAAATAATTAGTATATTACTAATTAAATTAGTTTTATTTAAAAGTTAGAATTATATTTTATAAAGAAAGAGTGAATGAACTTAACATCAATTAAAACCAGGTTAGAAGAACAAAGCATTCATTTTAGTAATGATCGACTTCATGATTGCGACACAATTATTGGATTTGAGAAGAAAGCTCCTTGGAGATGGCTAGGGATAAAATTAAATACATTTATAATCATTTCTGATTATGGAGATAAGGAACTAACGGTTGAAGATCTTGAAAATCATTTAGATGCCTCAACGGCATATGCACAATTACATTCAGAGGTTTGGCACAAAGGTTTGGATTTAAGTGCGGTAATTGTCATTTTACTATCTTCAAAAATAAGTAAAGAGGCAATCGAGTTTTGTTTAAAACGCAAATCAAGAAAAAAACGACCCGGATTTATAGTTCCGGCAATGATCAATACTAAAATTAGTAAGCCATACTATTTTAAGATGAGACCATTATTTGCGAGAAGATATTATGATCATTTAGAAAACTTAATTGAAAGTCTCAAATGAAGTTAACTATCTAGCAGCCTTCAAGCATTTGTTTACTTTACGCTCGTGTCTTGCACGCTCGTCTGGTGTAGTGTTAGGTGTAGTCAACATTTCTTTGCAGTGCTTTTCAATGGTGTCCATTCGGGTGATAATTAAATCAATTTGTGCTTCATCATCCGTTTCCATAATTGCAGTGTTAACTGAATCATTTCTAACTACGCAATCACAAAAGTCCCACTGCTCGCCATATTTTTTCTCAATTATGGTAGTCAGTGCATTGTCTTCATCAATATACCCTGCCGAGTCTACCATAACCGTATCAATTGGATTGATTTGCGTTGTGTCTATTCCTAAGCTCGTGTCAATTGTTGTAGTGTCTATATCAGAATCGTTTCCTTGTGGCCCTTCTCCGTTACAAGAAGAAATGCTGACAATAATTGTACATAATAGGGGGTAAATGAGCCTTTGCATAGTTGGTTGGTTTAAAAGTTTCCGTGTATCAAAGATAATAAACTGAAAAAAATAACGTAAATTATGGTATAAAACTTGCGATAGTAGGGGTATGAAAACAATTTTAATATACGGTTTAACCCTCTTGTCTTTTGGTGTTTTTGGTCAGGTAGAAAATTGGCCAAAAGATAGTTTAAGAGATATTGAAGGTGATGTTGTTACAGTATACACTCAGGAGTATCTGAATAGATATAACCGCATGAAACGAATTGTGGTTAAAGTATACCCGTATGCTTTACATGCTGCAGATGTGATAGATGAAATTGATGAGGATGCTCAAGCAATTAAACGCCGCGGAAAAAAGAATCGATATTTTAAACATGCCTATAAAGATCTAAAACAAGATTTTAAGTATTTCATTTTGGACTTATACACTTCAGAAGGTGTCATGTTAATGAAATTAATTCACCGCGAAACAGGGATGACTGTGTATGATATTTCAAGTAAATATCGAGGGAAACGAAAAGCAGAAATGTTTAATTTAATGGCAAAGATTTGGGATCAGGATTTGCACGTTGAATTTCAACCAATTGAAGGGGATGATAAAATTGCAGAACAAGTTATTTCGGACATTCAATCTGGATTAGTGCCTTTTAACAATGAAATTGTAAAGATCGATAAATTAGCCTATCGAGATAAAAAGCAAAAAGAAAAAGAGTGGAAAAAGAAGAACAAAAAAAATAAAAAGGAATACGATAAGAAGAAGAAAAAACGGGATAAAGAAAAAATTAAATTAGCAAAAAAGAAAAGAAGAGGCGAATAGCCTCTTTTTTATTTACTAAGCTATAATGCGAATTAACCGTTTAAGTGTTGAAAACATTCCTTATTAATTTATTATTCGAAGCATGTCAATGTTATATTTGTAGGGCATATAATTGTATTCTTTTACAAGCATTAATAAAGTAATTGAATTTATTATAATATAATTTAAAACAAAATTCAATTCCATTTGTTATTGGAGCATGGGAGTTTATTCGATCAAAGATCTCGAGAATTTTACGCAAATTAAGGCGCATACGCTTCGAATTTGGGAGCAACGCTATAACTTGCTAGAACCAGAGCGCACGGATACGAACATTCGTCTTTATTCTGACAAAGACTTAAAAAAAATTCTCAACATTAATTTGCTTTACTCTAATGGATTAAAAATTTCCAAGATTGCCAAATTAAACGAGAATGAGATTTATCGTTTGGCGAATGAAATTTTATTAGTTCCGGATAGTGAGGATGCTTCAAATGTTGATCGATTTGTAAATCGAATTATTCGGTATGATGAGATCGGTATGAATGATGAATTGGAGAATCTTTGTAAAGATCAAGGATTAGAGCATGTTTTTACCAATTTGCTTATTCCTGTTCTCCAAAAAGTAGGCGAGCTGTGGCAGGTTGATTCGATAACGGCAGCACATGAACATTTTTTTTCAAACGTTCTTCGCTCATTTATTATAAAGCATACGGATAAAGTTGTACCCCAAAGTTCAAGTAAAGGCTCGGCCCTTTTGTTTTTAAAAGAAAACGAGTATCACGAGCTAGGGCTCTTGTTTTATAATTACTATTTACGCTCAAAAGGCTATCATACTATTTATTTGGGACAATCTTTGCCAAATGATGACTTGGTTAAAATTGTTCGTGAATTTAAACCTGATTATATCTTTACAAGCCTAATAACCATTTTAAACGAAAAGGAATTCCTTGAGTTCTTTGATAATATAGCCACATGCTTTGCTTTGGATAAGCTTTATGTTGGCGGTTATCAATTAAAGATTTTCGAACACCTTGTACCAAAAGAGGTTAAAATCATCCATACAGTGGATGCTATTGAGTTAGATTAACCCTTCATTTTTATCTTCTTGTAATTTTTTTGTCTTGACTAGTCGTTAGTCCAAACCATTAACGGATGAAATTCTGTTTATATTAAGAGTGACTTGATTATATCAGATTCTCAGTTGATTCTCCTGTTTTTTCTATTAATTGAATGAGTGTTCGCTCAATTATACATGGTCTTTTGTTTATTCCTAGTCTAATCTCATGATTTTTGTTTAACTGTTAAGTGGCTGATAATATGCGTTTTAATTAATTTTGTTTATCAAAAATGTAAAAAAGTTAAACAAAAGTTTGCAGAACTATATATTTTATCTAATTTTGTTTAACATTTAAATCTAAAAGTTAAACAAAATGACAGCAGCAGATTTTCAAACACAAATTGTAAACCATTCTGATTATATTAATGGTTTCGCAATGAAATACACCCGAAATCGCGAAAATGCAATGGACTTGGCGCAAGAAACAATTCTTAGAGCATTTTTGAACCACGAAAAATTTAGAACAAATACAAATTTAAAAGGGTGGTTAAAGATTATGATGCGCAACATTTTCATTAATGGTGTGCGCAAAAAATCAAACCAAATGATTCATTGTGATTCAGACAGCTATCGCATGATGGTAGGCGAGAGTTATGAATTTACGCCTATTGATCAAATGATGGAAGGGCAAATAATCTCAGAGATTCAAGCCTTAAATAATGATTTGAGAAAACCTTTCGAATTACATTTAGAAGGATTTAAGTATAAAGAAATAGCCGAGAAACTTGAAATACCAATTGGTACAGTAAAAAGTCGCGTATTTCAAGCAAGAAAAAAATTGGCAGTACAATTAAGAAAATGAAAAAAATTTCAATCATAGGAGCAGGTTTTTCAGGGCTATACGCCGCATGTTATCTTTCAAAAAAAGGATTTGATGTGGAGGTATTTGAAAAAAATGAAAGTGTTGGTGGACGTTCGCGCGTTTTTACTCAAGACGGTTTTAAATTTGACATGGGACCATCATGGTACTGGATGCCTGAACTAATTGATTCACTTTTTGATGAATTAGGAGAAGATCGTAAACAGTATTATGAGTTGAATAGGCTAGACCCTTCTTATAAGGTTTTTTGGAAAGACACAGATCCAACTGATATTCCTGCTAATAAACAAGAATTATTTGACTTGTTTGATACGTTTGAAACTAACGGAGGGCAAAAATTAGAAGCATTTTTAAAAGACGCCCAGGAAAAATATGAAATTGCAGTTCCTGAATTTTTAGAAAAACCTGGTATAAAACTGAATGAAGTAATCAATTTTTCAGTGCTTAAAAAGGCTTTAAAAATGGATGTTTTTAAATCAGTAGATAAAGATGTTTCAAAACGTTTTACTTCGGAAAAAGCAAAAGGAATTTTAAATTTTCCGGTATTGTTTTTGGGTGAAATGCCCAATCGAATTCCATCTTTATATACACTCATGAATTATGCAGATATGGGGCTTGGAACTTGGTATCCGACAGGAGGAATGGGTGAATTAGCCAAAGCCTTGCAAAAAATTGCAGAAAAGAACGGTGCAAAATTTTATTTTGATACACCAATCACAGCTTTTAAATGTGAAGAGGATAAAATTGTGCAATTAAAATCCAATGATAAAAGCTTTGAAGTCAATCAGGTAATTGCTGGTGCAGACTATAATTTTGTAGAGCAACATTTGATTCCGAAAAAATATCGTAGGTATACTGAAAGCTATTGGGATAAAAGAAGACTGGCGCCGAGTTGTTTAATTTACTATATTGGTTTAAACAAAAAGGTTGATAATTTAGAACATCATAATTTATTCTTTGATGAGGATTTAGTTGCCCACGGAAAAGAGATTTATGATCAACCTAAATGGCCTGAAAAACCCTTGTTTTATGCTTGTGTTCCTTCTAAAACGGAGGATGACGTAGCGCCTGAAAATTGTGAAAATATTTTCCTACTAATTCCAATTGCACCAGGCTTAAAAGATTCGGAAGAAATGCGTGCGCATTACTTCGATTTAACGATTAAACGATTAGAAAAACAAACAAAAACTACGATAAGCGAAAATGTAATTTATAAAAGAGATTATTGCATTAATGACTTTGTTTCAGATTATAATTCTTACAAAGGAAATGCATATGGTTTAGCCAATACGCTTAAGCAAACGGCAAATTTAAAACCAAAAATCACTTCTAAATTATCGAATTTACTTTTTTGCGGACAACTCACTGTACCAGGTCCAGGAATCCCACCTGCTCTGATATCAGGTAAAATTGTCGCTAAGCAAATAGCAGATAATATTAAGTAGGAATTGAACAAAATAAGTACTGACTTTGTTAAGAAAAGACAAGTCCAAAGATTAAATTAAATGAAAAAGTTATTTGACGATTATTCCCAAGAAGCTTCTGAAGCTGTAACTAAAAAGTACAGCACCTCCTTCTATAAAGGGGTTAGTTTCTTGGATAAAAAAATTCGCATTGATGTTCACTCAATCTACGGTTTTGTGAGATTTGCTGATGAAATAGTAGATTCATTTCATGGGTTTGACAAAAAGGTGTTGTTGGCAGAGTTTAAAGAACAAACTTATAAATCAATTGAGAGGGGAATCTCACTTAATCCAATTTTGAATTCATTTCAAAATGCTGTGAATAAATACGCTATTGATTTGGATTTAATTGAAAGCTTTTTCCATAGCATGGAAATGGATTTGAATCCCGTAGAATATGATGAGAAAAAATATAACGAATACATTTTCGGCTCTGCAGAAGTAGTTGGCTTAATGTGTTTAAAGGTTTTTGTTTATGGAGATGAAGATGAATTTCAAAAATTGAAACCATATGCATGTAAGTTAGGTTCTGCTTTTCAAAAAATCAATTTCCTTCGCGACCTTAAAGATGATGTGAATGATTTAGGACGATTATATTTTCCACACATTGGCGAAAATGGAATTTCGCATGAAGATAAGCTTCAAATTGAATTGGAAATAGAGGAGGAGTTTAAAATGGCATATGTTGGAATTAAAATGTTGCCAAAATCATCCCGATTAGGTGTATACGTTTGCTATGTCTACTATACAAAGTTGTTAGAAAAAATTAAGCGTAAAACAATTAATGACCTCATGAGTGAACGTATTCGAATTTCTGATGAGAAAAAAATGATGTTATTTTTTCAATCCTATGTCCGTAATTCAGTTAACAGTTTATAATTACCTACCATTTTGTTAATAATGAAGTTGATATTTTTCCTAACATTTATAATGCCTAATTTGGCACCTCAAGCAGATGTTGAAGCTTTGCGAGAGCTATTTGCTAGTGCAAATATTGTTGAGGCAGACAACAAAAAATTATTAGAATTAACAGAAACTGCAACGCTAAAGGAAAACCCACTCGAATACGCATATTATGCTGGGGGCTTGATGAGCATGGCGAACCACGCATATTGGCCAGGAACAAAATTAACTTATTTTAATGAGGGTAAAGTGAAATTGGAAAAGGCGGTTAATTTTGCATTCCAAAATGTCGAAATTCGTTTCATTAGATATGCAATTCAAAAGAATGCCCCTGCAATGCTTGGTTATGATTCTAAGTTGGAGCAGGATAAAGCATTTATTTTGAAAAAGATGAGCACAACTAACTGGAGCGAAAAGTATAAACAAGAAGTAAAAGATTTTTTAAACAATTAAGGAATGGAGCAAGTTATTCTTGTAGATACTCAAGACAATCCAATAGGATTAATGGAGAAAATGGAAGCACATGAAAAGGGGCTATTGCACCGAGCATTTTCTGTATTTATTTTTAATGATAAAAATGAATTGCTTTTACAGCAAAGAGCGTCGCATAAATATCATTCAGGTGGCTTATGGACAAATACATGTTGCAGTCATCCTAGAGATGGAGAGGAAACAATTGATGCTGGCAAACGAAGATTAAATGAAGAAATGGGGTTTCAATGTGCTATTTCTCCTGCACTAAGTTTTATCTATAAAGCCGAGCTAGATAATGAACTGACTGAACATGAGTTTGATCATGTACTTATCGGAAAATATAATGCTGATCCGCAACCAAATCCAGACGAAGTATCCAATTGGAAATTCGTTAATTTAGAAGAATTAGCAGTAGATTTACAAGAAAATCCTGAGAACTATACCGTTTGGTTTCAACAGATTTTTGAAAGAACTAAAGATCACTTTTTAAACGAATTCACCTGAGCTTCAAATCTAAATATGATGCAATTGTAATAGGAGCCGGCTTAGGCGGAATTGCAATAGCATTACGACTAAAAAAAATGGGACATTCTGTTTTAATTGTCGAAAAAAATCCACGCCACGGAGGTAAATTAGAACAATTAGAATGGGACGAATATAGATGGGATAAAGGTCCGTCATTATTCACCCTCCCAGAACAAGTAGATGAGTTATTTCTTCTTTTTGATAAAAACCCGCGGGACTTTTTCAATTATAAAAAATTAGAAAACGCTTGCCATTATTATTTCAATGATGGATCAAACTTTTTATTAAAAGGAGATCCTGAAACGCGAAATGAAGATTTTATTAAGCATTTCTATGAGCGAGATGGCAGAGCTGCAATTGATTATGTTCAAAAGGCCGAGAAAACATACGAAGCCATTGGTGGACTGTTTATTGATTATCCTAAATACGGTTTAAAAAATCTTTTTGATAAAGCATTAATTACGAAGTATCCAATGCTCATGTCTCGAAAAGTTAGAGGTTCGCTAAATGCGTTGAATCAAGATTCGTTTGAAAACCCAAATTTAATTCAGTTGTTTGATCGTTATGCAACCTATAATGGATCAAGCCCTTTTCAGGCAAGCGGGCTGTATAGCATGATAGCGCATTTAGAAATTAATAATGGCACCTTTTTTCCAACGGAAGGCATGCGTTCTATAGTTGATTCTCTTTATGATTTAGCAATTGAGCAAGGAGTTGATTTTGCTTTTAATGAACCAAGCGTTTCCATCAATCAAGAAACAGTATATCAAGTTAATTTAAGTAATAGCTCTGTTGAAGCTGAACGTGTAGTTTCAGCTATTGATTGTGTTACATTTTATAAAAATGTGCTTAAAGACGAAAAACTAGCTTCGAAATATGCAGCAAAAGAACGTTCTTCCTCGGCTATTATATTTTATTGGGCGATTGAAAAGGTAATTCCAGAATTGCAGTTGCATAATATTCTATTCTCTTCAAGTTATGAGCGTGAGTTTAATTCTATTTTTAAATTTGACGAGATTCCTAAGGATCCAACTATTTACTTGCATGTAAGTTCAGTTGCAAATCCACAGGATGCACCTGCAAATGGACAAAATTGGTTTTTAATGATTAACACACCTGCAGGTGTTGTTCCTAGTGATGAGCAAAAAAATAGTTTGCGAAAAATGATTCACCGATTGATTCAAGAGAAATTTAATGTAGACATTTCACAAGCAGTATTACACGAAAAAGTTTGGGATGCCGCAGGAATAGAGACCGATACAGGATCGTTTATGGGGGCTTTATATGGAGCATCTTCAAATGCTAAACTCGCAGCTTTAACGCGTCATGGCAATACTTCTAAAAAATATAAGAAAGCTTATTTTGTAGGAGGTACAGTTCATCCTGGTGGTGGAATTCCGTTAGTGTTGAAATCGGCTAAAATTGTTGCAAATATTATTGAAAAGGAAAAATGAGAGCTAAGCTGAGCCTATATTTTCCATTGGTATTAGTGATTTTTCACATTATAGGATTCGTTTTGTTTACACAATCCGATTCAGCATCTGATTTAACTTGGTTTAACCTATTACTTTGCGGGACATTGGTGTTTTTAGCAGAGGCAAACTTAAAACATGCAGCATTCACCTTTGTTGTTTTGTTTCTTGGCGGTTTTTT
>CAKZPK010000062.1 GCA_937139035.1 uncultured Crocinitomix sp.
CTGTCAATGATATTTGCTAACCTAAAGGTCAGCGTCCTAAACAGACTATAAAGTCTGTGCTACTAGTTTGGCAATACAAAAAACACAATCAGCCCTAAAATAGACAAATAGACTACCCTATCCCAATTGAATCGGGCTCTCTTTTTACCCGTTACTTTTTCTTCTAAGTAACGAATCTGAGCATTCTCTTTTCTTTTAAAATTAAGGCTCTTCATTTATTGTCTTCCTCTTTTATCAAAACTAATTATACGCTGTAAATCGTGATAAGCAAATTCAACGATATCCAATCTTTTTTGAAGATCATCTATCTTGTTTTCCATTTCAAGACGATTGTCAAAATCTTCTGTTCTTAATGCAATGACCACTTGATCTGCATACTTTTCCATGTACGTTTCCAGTTTTCTTACTAAAAAGTCTGTATCAACATTTTCGTAGCACATAAAATATACCTTATCCACCAATTGGAACAGCTGATCCATAATGAACTCATCATAATGTTTAGGTACTGAAATCTCTAATTTTAAATTGTTCTTTTTGCAAAAGCGACTTACTTCAGCCACTAATACAACATACTTATTCAAAAGACTTCTTCGATCTTTATCCCAACTATCAAAAGTGTGCGGCTCAATATCTAAATGTATTCCTGTTGGCGAAGTTTTTTCATAGTTCTTTAAAACACGCTCTAAATAACCAGTAATATCACTGTTATAGAACAACTTATTATTGCCCAACATGAAATAAACCTCACTACTCTCTGCTGCATATTGCATGAACAGTTTCTTTTCTTTCGAATCGTCTTTATCGCTAACAGCAACAATCATCTTACCAAACTCATTGTAAACTGCATATTCTGCTAAAAAGTCGCCCGTATAATTCTCAAATGTTTTGCTCCATATATAAACGTCTCTCTTTTTAACCTTTACATACTCAAACAAATCACCAGCAGATTGGCTTTTTATAATATCATCAATAGCAACACCTGGAATTTTTGTATGAATTTTAAGTGCTTTCAAATATAAACCTTGCAATAATTCAAGCAATTCAATATCTGACTCCATGAGTTCATCAAATAAGTCTAACCCTTTAAATGGGTCTACCGATATTTCACTTAATCGCATTTTCGCTTTTTCAATTCTAAGGCGTTCATTAATCAGTTTTCTTGTTTGATAATTATCAACAAATTGCTTCATTTGATAACGAAACTCATAGGCCGTATTCAAAACATCCTCATGGAGTTGCGCTCTATTCCTTGTAAAACGCTCATTCTCATACTTCCATCTCTCGTGCTCTACTTCATTGTTCAATTTGGTATCAAAACTCAATGGAACGGTAACGTTTACACCAGCAGAAAAATACTTTCTATTATCTCCAGTAATAATATCATAGTAGTTATAACGAGCAAATGGACGTAAGCCAACTTCATGATACCATTTAAAATATTCTACATAATCAACTCCTGCCAAAAGACTATCTGTCTGCATGCCAACCAATTTAAAAATGGCATCATAATCCAAATCAATTAATGGCAAATCTTCATTTAAATCTGAAACAGAATCTTCATCAATCTCTAAATAGTCATTATAACTTTTATAAACATTAATTAAACTCTCTACCTCCGCAAGACGTATTTCAACCTTAATTAGCTGCTCTTTTTTCAATTTTTTCAAAAACACAAGGTCACGAATCAAACCATGTTGTTTATCCAGCTCAACCAATCTTTTTTCTAAAAGATCCAACTTCATACGGTTAAAGGTGAAAACCGTTTGGTCAAATCGTTTTACATAAAACTGTCCTTCCTTGGTAATGTCGTTGCTTAATTTTTCACGTAAAATACGGTCTTCAATCATTTGAGCACGCACCTTGTTTTCTAGATAACCTGCATCTAATATTTCCCATTGGATACCTGCTTGTACGCGGCGTTGATAGCCAATATTGTTTTCCAACCCATCAGATGGGTCTGCGTTTAAATTCTCGATATAATTTCCAACAGCATTTAATCCAATGTCTTTACGCAACTGCTCTGCTCTCTTTTGCAAATAAACTGAGCGGTCAGGAAATTGTGTTAAATCTTCTAATTTTGAAATATCTCGAATTACGACTAAAGACGTATCTTCAAATTCGATTGGATCATAATCATAATCTTCAAAAAGGACTTTTAACTCTTCGATTTTTGTTAAAAGCAAAGAATCTTGCTGGGAAAATGTAGTTCCCACGCAAAGCATAAATATGAGCAAAAAAGTTCTTTTCATTTGGTAAAGTAGCCTACTAATATAAGCATTTTGGTACAATTGGTCATCTTACAACATCTCTATAAACTGAATTAAGAAAATGCGCTACAGTATCACTACAAACACACATTAATTCTCCCCTACTCCAAGCTCAATGAATAAAATAGGTATAAAAACCTAACAAACACTATACATTATAATAGACATTGGGATACGCGCAACTCGTGAATTAGTTACAAAAGCCTGAGATAAAAGGTTGATTAATTGGTAAAACGGAGCATAATCCCTCCAAATAAAGGTTGGTTTTAAATCTTGTTTAGGTCGATTTTATACCCACAGTCAAAATGCCCTTTTGGACATTTTTTATGCCCATGCAAGCCACAAGGACGACAATTCAATTTTTCCTTTACCTCTACAATTACTGCGTCTGACGATACTGGACCAAACCCAAATGAAGGAACTGTAGAGCAGAAAAAAGCCGTAACAGGCGCATTAACAGCACTTGCTAAATGTAACGGAGCCGAGTCATTAACAAAAGTTCGATCTGCTCTGGCTATTAATGCTGCAGATTCTAACAAATTTAACTGCCCCGCCATATTAACGACTTTATTTGATTTGCTTTCGTCCATAATCCCCTGAAGGAACTCCTGGTCTGACGGCGCACCAATAAGATAAATGGTATGATTATTCTTTTGCATTCGAATTAACTCTATCCACTTTTCGCGCGGCAATTGTTTGGTAAACCAAACAGAAGCAGGCGCCATAACTAAAAATGAACCTTTCTCGGCTACAATTTCATTTACCTTTTTGGTGGTTGCAGGTGTTGGATATAATTTGGGTGGTAAAACTTCAAATTCAGCAACACTGTCGTCTGCTTTTAATAAGGCTGCATTACGCTCAATTTCATGTTTACCGCTTCCAATATCATGAACGATTGCAAAATCAAACAGTTTTGAAAACGGATTCCCTTTAAAACCAATCTTCAACTTTGCTTTGCTCAACCCAGTTAACAATCCAGTTGAAGCAAAGCGTTGCAAATTATAAACAACGTCATACCTCGTTTTTTTGATTCGCCTTGAAAGTGCCCATAAATTCTTGTACTTGCCTTCCTTTTTATTCCAGACAATTACCTCATTGAGATATGGGTGATCTTTCAACAATCCTTCATTCCCCTTACGCACAAGTATATCCAAAGACACATCATTACCATATTGGGCATGAATAGTCTCCACCATTGAAGTTGCCAAAATCACATCTCCAATAAACGCTGTTTGTATGAGTAGTATTTTTTTCAATCTTACTGTTCTAAATGCGCATATCGATTTCGCACTTCTTGATCAATTGGAATCGATTTCCCTTTTTCATTAACACGAACAAAGATGAATATTGTTGAACATACAATCTCCTCTTCATGCGAATAAAAGTCTTTATTTCTAGCTTCAATATAAATTGTTAAAGAAGATCTTCCCACACGTTTAACATCACCATATATGATTACCTGATCACCATTTTTAACGGGGCGCTCAAATACCATCTCATCAATTTTTGCTGTAACCATATTTGGATTTTGACAAACACTACACGCCCAAGTTGCTGCTGCCTCATCCAACCATGCTAACATATTTCCCCCAAACAAGTTTCCGTGCACACCAATATCTTTAGTCATGCATAATTTGATCGCTAATTTCTCCATTTATTTTGCTTTAATATCTAATATCCTTTTAGCCCATTGATCAGTAGTGTAAGACATGCCTATATCATGGCTATCCTTTCCTTTCTCTATCAATTGGTCATCACTCATTTCTATCATTTGCCACATGGCATTTTTTATCTCCTCTACACTACCCGCCTTAAACAAATGTCCATTATTTGTTTGTAAAAACTGCTCTCTCGACCCTATTTCATCACTCAAAAGTAATGGAAATCCTGCCACTGCAAATTCTTGTACACTTACTCCCCAAGGTTCAAACTTACTTGGTAAAATATATACGCCAGTTTCGCCAATATATTGGTTCATATCTGCTGGTTGAACAAATCCAAAATGTTTTATTTTTTCATGTTCAACTCTATTCTCCCATTGGTCACCTGTTCCCAAGCACCACAATTCCCAATCATTTGGTTTTTCTTTTTGCAACTGAACAAAAGCCTCCCATAATTCAAAAATCCCCTTATGCTCAACATAGCGCCCAACATATAAAAACCGTTTTGGAAATTGCTTTTCCTTTTGAGTAAATGTTGCCTCAAATTTTGCTTTAAAAAGAGTTGTATTTGCGCAATAAAAACCGCGGATAGTAGAGTCACCAAATCCTAACTTTTTAGCATATTCGGCTTGCGGAGCCCCAGGAACCCAAGCATGCGTAAATATCTTTTTCAAATAAAACGGCGATATAAATGATGCTATTTTTTGCTTTAAACCTCCATTCCAATGATTATCCAACGACAATACGCGCTTTACCTCTTTTTTAAGCCCTTTTACTATTTTTAAATAATCTTTATCCATCCAACCACTGCAAACCACAATATCAGGACCAAAATCAGACAATAAATTGCTTAATTGCGTCAGTGTAAAATCTGATTTTGTGACAACTTTTAACTGTTCTGATTTTTCAAATTCGAAGGGAGCTTCTGCATTTGTAGGCCAGCGGACTACCAAAACATCAGCTTGCTGTGACAAAGATTGTGCACAAGCCATAAAATAACCAGCCACTTCACTGTATAAAAATGCTATTTTTGTCCTTGTCATTAATCTTCTTTGCTATTGCAAAAGTACAGTTTTGATTTATGTATACTGCTAAACATACTTTTTTTTGTGAATCCCTAGATGAGGGGGTTCTTTCTTCGGATGAATCGAACCATGCCGTGCGAGTTTTAAGGCTGCAGGAAGGAAACACGATTACATTGATTGATGGCAAAGGACAAACGGCATTAGGAGAAATAACTGCTGCCAATAAAAAACAATTGCAATTTAAAATTATTGAGCGCAATCAGTTAGCGGTAAGAAAAAACCAAATTCACATTGCAATTGCCCCCACTAAAAACATGGATCGTTTTTCATTTTTCATTGAAAAAGTGATTGAGATTGGAGTGGATCGTATTACCCCTATCTTAACGGTTAATTCAGAGCGCAAAACATTAAATGCGGATAAAGTGCGTAAAAATGCGATCTCGGCGTTAAAACAATCGGGAAATTTATTCTTACCAGAGATTGATGATTTAACTTCTTACAAAGACTTTATATCCAATCAGAACAATCATAATCAGCGTTTTATAGCGCACTGCGACAATGATAATGACAAGATAGAATTGAAGCAAGCACTTGATCCCCAAAAAAATATCGTAATTTTAATAGGTCCTGAGGGAGATTTTACGTTGGAAGAAATTAATTTAGCAAAACAAAATAATTTTAATCCCGTTAGTTTGGGTAATAGCAGACTTAGAACTGAAACAGCAGGAATTATAGCATGTCATACCGTACATCTCATATCATAGCTTTTATTTTGTTCGTCATGAGCATAAATGGGACTTTTTCTCAAGATCAGGCCTCATACCAAGTAGCAGTGCTTAAGTATAAAGGTGGCGGAGATTGGTATGCTAACCCAACAGCTTTGCCAAACCTAGTGAAATTTTGTAATGAAAACTTAGGAACTTCAATATCTACAGATGTTGCTACTGTTGACATCAGTGATCCTGAAATCTTTAATTATCCATTTGTTCATATGACAGGACATGGAAATGTAGTATTTACAAGTGAGGATGCTGAGAACCTGCGCAATTACTTATTGGGTGGTGGATTTTTACACATTGATGATAATTATGGAATGGACCAATTCATTCGAACAGAATTGAAAAAAGTATTTCCAGCAATAGACTTAGTTGAATTACCTAACAATCACCCCATCTTTAATCAAACTTATAAGTTTCCAAAAGGATTGCCTAAAATTCACGAGCATGACGATAAAAACAGTCAAGCTTTTGGAATTGTTTATCAAGGGCGTTTAATTTGTCTTTACACTTATGAGACTGACCTTGGAGATGGATGGGAAGATCCAGAAGTCCATGGCGACAGTCCTGAGAAAAGAACTGAAGCTTTAAGAATGGGCTCAAATATTATTGAATATGTTTTCACAGCAGTTCACTAAAGCCCTAGCAATAGCTATTTTGACTATAATGTCCTTTGGGGCATTTGGACAAAACGACTCTATTATTCGCCCTCCTTCGCCTTACCGCACAGAGTATAATCCTTGGTACAAATTAACTACGTTTAAACGCGGCTTCCATGGTGATTCTTTAACATCAACATTGGATAAATTAGAGGCTAAACCAAGAGAAGAATGGAGCCGATTAGACAGTCTAGATTTTGCGCAAGCATCATTGCATACCGGAAATATTCCTTTATCGGAATATTATTTTGACCGTCTCAATTTGGACTATGACCGTGATGGTGATTTTTGGTGGGATCAAATGATGATTTACATCCTAAACAAAGATTATGAGTTAGGAATTGAAAGTATTCACAAGTCCAGTCCAGGTATATT
>CAKZPK010000063.1 GCA_937139035.1 uncultured Crocinitomix sp.
CATGTGCACCTGGTAATGTTCACTTAGAAGAATTATTTGCTCAACCAGAAAATGAAGGGAAGTTTACTTCCTTGAAATATCAAATGAGCTGGCCAGGAAATGGAGACCCATATTATACTGCCGAAGGCGGCTCTAGAAGAAGTTTCTATGGGGTAAGCTCTGTTCCTCGATTAGAAATTGATGGAGGGTTTGATGCAGGACCTGTAGGACTTACTCAGGATGATATGGATGCAGCCTATGCTGTGGAATCTGTTGTTGAATTAAATGCCTACTATCAAGTAAACGAGGCTACAAAAACAGTAACTGTTCAAGTTGACGTAACTGCCTTGCAAGAATTAGAAAGCTCTGGAGGTTTGTTTGTGCATTGTGCAATCTTTGAAAAACAAACAACTGGTAACGTTAAAACAAATGGTGAAACTGAGTTTGAACACGTAATGAAGAAAATGGTTCCAGGTATTGGAGGAACTTATCTAGGAGGTTTAGATGAAGGTGAAGTTGTTAATATTGATCTTGAGCACGTATTTGCCGGGGACTATGTTCTTCCTCCTGATGCTACTGACCCAATTGATCATGATGACGAGCATTCTGTTGAAGAGTTCTCTGATTTAGGTGTAGTTGTATGGGTACAACGTAGCTCTACAAGAGAGGTTTACCAGTCAATGTATGCATTGGAAGGTACAGCAAGTATCGAAAACAATGAACTTGAAGCAATAACTCAACTTTCAATTTATCCAAATCCAACAAGTGATTTAGCAATGGTAACTTATGCCACTGCAGCTGATGCTGGAAATGTAACTATTTCAGTTTATGATAATGCAGGAAAACTTGTTAAAGAAGAATTAGTTTCAACTAACGGAACAGAAACAATGACTCATAATATTGATACTAAAGATCTAGAAAACGGAATGTACATTGTTACATTAAGTACTGATCAAGGTAAGAAAACAGAAAAATTGAGTGTAATGCATTAGCAAAGCATTTATTAGAAACTAAAAAGGCCTGACAAATTTGTCAGGCCTTTTTTCATGTAAAACATTCGTTATCTTTTCATTGCGCGATCCATTTCACGCTTAACGTCTTTATCTTTTAAATCACCACGCTTGTCATGCAGCTTTTTACCTTTTGCCAAGTGAATTCTAATTTTAGCTAGATTTTTTTCATTGATGTATAACTTTGAAGGAATAATTGTCAAACCTTTATCCTTCAGTTTTTTCTCCAATTTCTTCAGCTCCACTCTCTTTAACAAAAGTTTTCTATCTCTACGTGGATTGTGATTGTTGTAACTTCCGTTCTCATATTCAGCTATGTACATATTTCGTACAAATAGCTCCCCATCAAAAATGGAGCAAAATGATTCCATGATGCTTGCCTTACCGTTTCTAATAGATTTCATCTCAGTTCCAGTCAACACAATTCCCGCATTAAAATCTTCGAGTAATTCAAACTCAAATCGCGCTTTTTTATTTTTTACTTCTATCCCAGCCATAAACTATAACAAATGTCATAAAAAAATCTTTACTTATTTCAAAAAACCATTTATTTTAAATAACATACATTTTGAATCTGCTAAAAAGTGAATAAATAAGCTTCCCTCCTAATTCTTGCAGATATTTTTAACTTTTTTTGCCTTTTATTATACTTTTTTAGTTTTGATTTCGTCTTATCTTTGTACCACATGATTGATTTAAACGTATACAATAAACTAGAACCTCAAAAAGGGCGCTTGTTAATTACAGAGCCTTTTGAGGAAAGCTCGTACTTTAATCGATCAGTTGTATTGCTTTGTGAGCACAATCAAGATGGTTCTTTTGGGTTTGTATTAAACAACTACGTTGACGTTAGATTATCCGATTTTCAAGGCTTACCTGCGGCAGATGATGTTGGTTTTGAAGCCCGAATAGGATTAGGCGGACCAGTAAGTTCAAAAAACCTCTACTATATTCACACATTGGGCGACAAACTTCCTAATAGTGTTCAGGTTACTAATGAGATATATGCGGGTGGAGATTTTGAACTCCTAAAAAACATGTTGATTTCTGGTGCGATTCAACAAAATGAAATTCGCTTTTTCTTAGGATATTCAGGTTGGGTTGAAAAACAATTGGATGGAGAATTAAAACACAATGCTTGGCTCGTTGCTGATGTGCATAGCACCGCTGAAATAATGAATACGAATAATGAAACGCTTTGGTCTGACTATATGTCAAGACAAGGTGGAAAGTACAAGGCATTTGCACATTTCCCTAGAAACCCAACATTGAATTAACTTCCTTTTTCAAGGGATTAAATCACTTCTATTAAATACTTCTCAATAAAATCTATTGTTTTTAAACGATTCGCTTCGTCAGACATATAGTCTTTAAACTGCGGATAGATGTCAATATGGAATAAAGAAACAAAAACATAAGGCTCTAAGAATCCTTCTCCTCGCATTTTATCTGCAAAATGAAGTGGTTCAGGCAAATCATCCATATGTTGTTCTAACATTCTACGAATAGAGTAAACCTCTAAGTATCGATCTTCTGTTTCGCCATTTTCTTCAATAATTCCGTCTGCATTGCAATATTTACTTACTTCAGCTTTTGCCTTTCTATAATCTGCCCAAATTAAATTTGCTTCCAACATAGGCTGTTCATCATCTTCAATATCATTTGGAAAAAAACGTCTATTTAAACGGTGCTCGTTCATGAACTTATTTTCAATGTAAAGTACACGCTGCAACTTAAACTTAACATTATGACCAGGATAAACAGTTAAAGCCTCAATGCATTCTTTTTTGGCCCGGTAAAAAAGTTCTTGCTCTACCAATGCATCAATAATATAAATGCGCGGTTCTAGCAAGTCAGGTTGCATCTGTTTTGCAATTTTATAATATACTAATGCACTATCAAATTCATGACGAGCCCAAAAACTATCTCCTAGGTATAAATTGGCTTTATAATATGACGTATCTTGTTTTAATGCTTTACGGTAATTTAACTCTGCTAATTCAAAATCGCGATTGATGAAAAATTCCTCGGCTTCAGAATAATACTCGGCGCCCTTCTCTGAAACAACTGTATCAGGATCTACATCTACAATCATTTGTCTCAAATAAATATCTGCACTTGGTGAGGTGGATTCCATAGTACTCATCCTACACACATTCAAAAATCGTGTCCGATAAATCTCCTCCAACATATCTTGAAATGTTTGAGTCAAAGAGTCATTATTCTCTCCTTCAACCTTAATTTCAAACCCAAACATTTTAGCGTTACGTTTAAAATTAACATACTCCATTTTCACTAATGATTCATATGCTAATAATGAGGGCCACTCTTGCTTAGACATATATTTCTCCAACTTAGCAATTCCTTTTGATTGGCTTTTGGTTTTAAATGTTTTCCAACATTTGGTAATTTGCTTTTCATCTTTTGTCATTTTTTGACCAAAAGCATTCATCCCCAGTGTCATAATTGCCATAACCGCAACCACTCTCCAAATTTTCATATGACTTGCTTCACTCACCTGCATTCCATTTTTCATTTAAATAATTGATCAATTTCCCCGAAACTGTATTTCCATACTCCTTTGTACGGAATGATTTCACCCATACAACGCCTTTTATAGCATTGGTTAAAAATAATTCATCAGCAGCTAATAAATTCTGAGGTGAAATATTACATTCATACACTTTAATATTGTGTTGAATAGCCAAATTTATAATTTGCATCCGCATTGTACCTCCTAAACACCCCAAGTCTAAACCTGGCGTATAAAGCACTCCATTACTAACGATAAACAGGTTAGAACTTGTACTTTCAATAATCCCCATCTTATCATTCAATATCAATAAATCATCTACTCCTTTTTCTTTTGCTTTGAGTTTCCCCATGATGTAGATGAGGCAATTTTTAGTTTTATATGGAGATAAAAAATTAACCTGTTTATTCATTTGATCATAAAGATCTAATGACAATCCTTCTGCATTTAATTCAAAACGATTAGGTATGACCTGCTCTACTTCAATCAAATAATCTATATGATTAGAAGTGGGCAGATAGTTCCCCCCGGCTTTTCTATCAACAGACAAGCGCACACGTGCACTTCCAGAAATTTCATTTTTAGTAAGTAACGTTTGGATTTCTCGCTCAAAAAATGGCACATTAAATTCAACCGGGTAATTGAGCTTCATGACCTTCATCCCTTCAATGAGTCTATTTAAATGATTTTCCAAATTAATGGGATGACTATTTATAACACGAATGGTTTCAAAAAGACCATCCCCATATAAATGCCCTCTGTTTCCAGCACGAATTGAATAACCGTCTGTTGAAACTAATACACCGTTATTGATAACATAATTACTCATGAAACAAAATGCTTAAAGAAGTTTAACAAATAATGATAATCTATTGCCGTAATGAATAATATACCAAAAATCGCCCCCGCAAAATGTGCGTCATGCGCTATCCCTGTTCCACCTTTCTTTGCCATGGCATATTCAATGGCTAATATTATCGGTCCAAAAATGAAACCAGGTATATTAATCCCTGGCAGTAATAAAAGTCCTAGCTCTCTTTCAGGGTGCATTAAAATATATGCAAACAAAACCGCCATAACAGCACCTGAGGCGCCCAACGAATTATAACCCGGATTATCTTTGTGTTTTATCAATGAAAAAATGGTTGCAAACAAAATTCCCATAACATAGAGTACCGCAAACATTACATATCCTTGCGCACCATACCTAAAAACTAAAGCATCTTCCAAACCTACACCAAAGCCATACAAAACAAACATGTTAAATCCAAGGTGCATAAAGTCAGCATGGATAAATGCATGGGTAAAACAACGATACCACTTTTTATAATGAATCACATCATATGGGTTCATCATTAACTTTCCTTTTAACGTAGCATCTTCCATTGCTTTAACGGAAATTAAGATTGTTATAGCTAATAATAAATAAGTAACGTACATTTGCTCTATAATGACTTTTTTATACCCCCAGTTTATTATATTTAAACTGAAATGATTTACAACTCTATCAAGCGTATACTGATTCTCGCACTTTTCGTTACATTAATGAACTGTGGAGGTGCAGAGTCTGAAGATGTCTCTCAAGCTGAAATTGCTTTGAGTGAAATGTTAATGGACAAATTTGATTCTACGCAATTCCTCGTTTATGAGGAAGATACGGTATTAGCAAACTCAGAGGTGCTTGCCTATTATGATGCAAATGCCTATCTCCCAATTTGGACTGACAAAGCTGATTTGAATGCTACTGGTTCAGAATTCATGGGCATGATTGATGATGCCTATGATTATGGTTTTGTTCCTGAAATGTTTCATGCTAAGCTCATTCATAAAATGGTGGACTCATCATTATTGGATGCTGAAATGTTGTTGACCAATGCCTTTTATTTATATGCTACTCACATTAATTTAGGGTGCATAGATTCAAGTGACTACACCTATGTTTGGAAAAAAGATTCGCTCACTTTTTCTCTAGATGAAGAATTAGACCGTGTTAGAAATGGCGAAAATGTAACGGAGGTAATTACAAGTCACCAACCACAATACTGGGATTATTTACAACTACAAAAAGGATTAACTAGTTTTTTAGATAGTTTTGAATTGGACACAAATCACTATGAAGTTCCACCTTTTAAAGAAGATTCTGCAGCTTGCTATAAAGTAGCAAAAGAGGCTTTAATCGGGCATTTATATGTAGACTCTAGTTTAGCTACGAATGATTCTATTTTTATTGAAAGGCTAAAGGCCTTCCAATTGATTAACGGATTGAAAGATGACGCTATTGTTGGTAAATGGACAGGAAGGGCTTTAGCAAAAAGTAATCGTGATCGATTTTACCAGGCCGCGTTAAGTATGGAAAAATGGCGTTGGAAAAAAGAAGTTCCAAGTCGTTATATTCGCGTTAATATTCCTGAATTTTCTCTTTATTTAATAGACAGTGGAGATGTAAAAAGAAAGCACCGTGTAGTAGTTGGTGCTTATGCCACTCAAACCCCAGAGTTTCAAGCTACAATGCAGCGCATGATTACAAATCCGTTTTGGCACGTTCCTTATTCTATATCATCTACCGAAATTTTGTATGGCGCTAGAAAGGACTCGGCCTATTTTTCTAAACGTGGTTATAAAATATTTAAAAGTGGTGAACAAGTTGATCCAACGTCTGTTGATTGGTCTACTGTTCGTCAAGGGAATTTCCCTTACCGTGTAAGACAAAATGGCGGTGGAGGTAATAGCCTTGGAAGAATTAAATTCCTCTTCCCTAACCCTCATTCTGTTTTTGTGCATGACACTCCTTCTAAAAGACTTTTCGCGAATGATGTGCGTGCTTATTCGCACGGTTGTGTTCGTTTGCATCAGCCTTTTGATTTGGCTAAATCCATATTAGAATTGGATCAACATAAAGTTGAAGCTGATACATTAGACAGCCTTGTGGTTAGAGGAATTCAAAGAGTTATTGAATTAGAGAATCCTTTTGAAGTGTTTATAGAATATTACACTGCAACGGGCGATAGTACTGGTAATATTATTTTCCATCCAGACATTTACGGTCGTGATGAAAAATTCTTGACGAATAGCTTTAAAAAGTTTAATTTTTAAAAATCCATCCCCATTTCCAAGTAAAGTCTAATGTAGCATTTGTCTACCTTTGCGCCTATTAAATAATGGTTCATGAAATTTCCTATTCCTAAAAAAACACCACACACACTTTCACTTCACAATCATAACCGAATTGACAATTATTTTTGGATGCGTGACAGAGAAAACCCTGAAGTAATTGCTCATTTAGAAGCTGAAAATGATTATGCAGATTCTATTATGGAATCTACTAAAGTTTTGCAGGAAGATCTTTTTCAGGAAATGAAAGGAAGAATCAAGGAGGAAGATTCATCTGCTCCATATTTAAAAAATGGATATTGGTATTACAACCGGTTTGAAGAAGGTTTAGAGCATGCTTTTTATTGTAGAAAAAAGGAGACTCTTGATGCACCTGAAGAAATTTTAATAAATGAAAATATAGAGGCAGAAAACCATCCTTATTATGAAGTAGTAGCCTTTGCTATTTCAAAAAACAACAAAATTTTAGCCTTTACAGAAGATATTTCAGGAAGAAGATTATATCAAATACGTTTTAAGAATCTTGAAACGGGAGAGTTATTACCACATTGTATTCAAGATACAGGAAGTGATTTAGCATGGTTAAACGACGATCATACCATTTATTATTCTGTAAAGGATAGTGAAACCTTACGCCCGCATATTATTCGATCGATTGATATTAACACAGGGAAAATTGCAGATGTTTATGAGGAAGTAGACGACACTTATATTGTCACTGTTAACCGCTCAGGAGATTTTCAATACATTTTTATTGGTTGCCATAGCACCTTAACAACTGAATTCAGATTCAAATCTGCAAATGACACAAGTCAGTTTGATATTTTTCTTCCACGAAAAGACAAACATGAGTATTATCCCGAATCTGCAGGTGATGATTTTTTTATTAAATCAAATCTTGATGCTAAAAACTTCAAAATTGTGCATTGCAAAAAGAACGAGCGACATTGGAATAACTGGAAAATCATTCAAGAGCATGATTCAAAAGTGCTAATTGAAGATTTTGAAGTTTTTACTACGCACCTTGTAGTACAAGAAAAAGAAAATGGACTTTCCAGATTAAAGGTCTATAATCGACAGAACTATTCTTATAAAATCATTCCTCCCAACGAGGAAACTTACACCCTTTACATAGGCAACAATCCTGAGCCCAATAACGATTCGGTAAGAATTGGTTATAGCTCAATGACTACACCAAACTCAGTTATCACCATTAATTTAGAGAGCTTTGAACAAACAATTATTAAGCAACAAGAAGTTATTGGTGATTTTGATCCTGAACATTATCAATCAGAACGAATTTGGGCAACAGCAAGTGATGGTGTAAAAGTTCCAACTTCAATTGTTTATAAAAAAGAACTCTTTAAAAAAGATGAGATCG
>CAKZPK010000064.1 GCA_937139035.1 uncultured Crocinitomix sp.
TGATAGTAATCGTAATAGGACACAAAATACTCTACTGCATTATTAGGGAAAAAACTTTTAAACTCTCCGTATAATTGGGCAGCCAGTGTTTTATTGTGCGATAAAATTAGTGTTGGGCGGTTTATCTCTTTAATGACATTTGCCATTGTAAAGGTTTTACCACTTCCCGTAACACCTAGTAAGGTTTGAAAATCAATCCCGTCATCTAATCCTTCAACGATTTGACGAATGGCCTCAGGTTGATCACCAGTTGGGTCGAAATCTGAATGTAACTCAAACTTCTTCATTAAAAGTGTTTTTAATATTTGCTAGTGCCAATTCGATATCAGCACTTGTATTAGTTAATTCTAGTATTCGTTGAATTACTCTATCCACAGTTGCGTCAGGGCATGATGCACCGCTTGTTAAAATAATTTTTAATGGACGGTTTTCTGGAATAAATGTTTTTGATTCTAATAGCTCACTCTTGTGCATGTCAAAATGATGAACGACATTATGTGTTTTAATCTCGTCCTCATCTTTAATGTAGAAGGTATTAAACTTTTGCTCACATAATTCTACCAAGTGCGAAGTGTTAGAACTGTTATATCCACCAACTACAATTGCTAAATCAGCTTTTTGATCTAACAATGCTAATGTTGCAGATTGATTGTCATTGGTTGCATAGCAAAGTGTATCTCTTGTATTGGCAAAATGTTTCTTACTATTCTCTTGACCAAATTTTTGAAGCATTATATCGGCTAAATAATCTGATATTTCTTGGGTTTCAGATGCCAACATTGTTGTTTGATTAACAACTCCAATTTTCGTTAAATCTGTCTTGAAGTTAAAATCTGCCGAATATCTTCCTGCAAATGTTTGAAGAAAATCACTCTCGGCTAAATCTCCTAAAATCATTTTTCCTAATAATTGTGCTTCTGCTATATCTCTAATTACAATTGATTTGGCGTAGGCTTTTGAATGCGAAAAAGTAGCTCTCGTTTCTTCATGTTTATCTTTTCCATGAATAATTACCGTGTAATCATCTGTTCCAAGTTTTTCAGATTTTTTCCAAACACGTTCAACAAAAGGGCAAGTTGTATTATAACGAGGTGTATCCACCCCAATTTCTTTTAGTTTGTTTTCAATTTCTATTGTAGTTCCAAAAGCGGGAATAATGACTATGTCATCCGATTTTATTTCGCTCCAAGGAATGAGCTGATTTCCTTTAGTGTCTTGCAAAAATTGAATACCGTGGTTTTCTAAATCTCCATTAACACCTGGGTTATGGATCATTTGACTAAGTAGGAAAATGCGTTTGTCAGGGTTCTCTGCAATTGCTTTATAAGATATTTCAATTGCATTCTCTACACCAAAACAAAAACCAAAATGTCGTCCCAAAATAAATTCAACATTACCAAAATCTAAATGAGTAGGGGTAAAGTCTTTTTTTCGTTTGTCAAATTTGGAACGAATGGCTTTGACTCGACTGATTATAGGCGAGCGATAGTAAGTTGGAATGTTAAACGTTTTCAATTCTTACGAGTTTTTGAAGCTTAAAAAAACAGCTTCAATTCAATAAACAAAGATAACGATTATCTCCGCTTATTGTTCGAGGCTTAACAAATAATCAAGTGCAGAATAATTCATTTGATCACCTATCCAATGATATTTTGTTTCGCCATTTGGAGTAATTACAAAAATGGATGGGAAATTATAGCCTGAATATCCCATAAAGGTGGCCTCATCAGCAATGAGATGACTATTAAATTGTGTTCCGTTGTTTTCTTCTAAAAAACGATCTGCGTCTTCTCGTGTTCCTGGAAATATAAAGTCAACTTTTAGATTTTGTCCTGCTTCAAAGTTCTGATTCAATTTACGGCAGGCTGATTTACAAAAGGGACAACTAGTTGTGAAAAAGGCAATTACTGTGTTTTGAGGTGCATTAGAAAAAGTACCAGAAGTTGCAGTGCTAAGGTCTGCTATATTCTCAAGCTTTAGGTCGTCATTAAAAATGCCGTAGTCCGTATTATAAATAGGGGAAATAGCAAATGAGATTAAGAAGCCAGGAATTATTCCAATAAGTGTTATTATCCAAGTTTTAAGTCGTTTCGTTTTTTCGAATGCCAAAAAAAGAAATTTTAAGGCGATAATGAAGAGTATTATAACAACTAGCCGAATGAGAATTGTTGTCGTTACCCACCCTAAACCTATATTTTTAGTAACTATTAATAATAATTCATTAAAGTAAAAAGGAATAACAACTGCTAAGCCCACGAATAATACAAAAAATGTAATTGACCGAATCATTTTAGAAAATTAGGGTTAAAAAAAAAGGCTATCTCTAGGATAACCTTTCTCAATAATTAAAAACAAATTATTTCAATGTACAGCTAGCTCCTGAATCTGCAATTTTATAAGTAGTTTCAGCAGAATCACATGCATCTTGTGCATCAGCTTTTTTAGCTTTTGTGATGTCAATAGTAATATCTGGTGCTGTTGTAAATGTACAGTCACAAGTGTAGTCTTTTTTACAAGAAGTCATTGCTACTAAACTTCCAAATACAAGTCCTAATAATGATAATTTTTTCATTTTCGTTTTTTTTAATTAGTTAATTTCGCGAAATATAGTAAAATTAAATTTAATCGCATTCAGTGTTTTCCGCAGTTTCAAATAAAACCATTGCAAGAAATATTTGCATACCCACTTGAATGGCTTTTTCGTCAATGTCGAAGCGTTTATTATGCACGGGGTAAATAATTTCTTTAGCCTCATTTTTTACACCAATTCGAATAAATGTTGCTGGAATTTTTTGCGAGAAATAAGCGAAATCTTCTCCGGTTAAGCGGAGCGGTAAATCAACTACATTGTCTTCACCTAAAAGGTTGACAGCTTTTTGTTTTGCTGCAATTGTTAAATCAGGATCATTCTCTAAATATGGATATCCTACTTGAATGTCTACATCAATTTCACCCCCCATACTATGCACTAAAGCCTCACTTTGGCTTTTAATTCTTTCATGAGCGCTCTTTCGCCAAGTCTCATTCATAGTCCTGAAAGTTCCTTCCAACTTTACTTCATCCGGTATTACATTTGTCGCACCTAATCCTTCAATTCTGCCAAAAGAAAGAACGCAAGGAATTTGCGGTGGGCAATTTCTACTGACAATTTGTTGCAACGAAGTGATTAAATGAGCTGAGATTAAAATTGGATCTATATTTTGATGAGGCATTGCACCATGTCCGCCTTTTCCTTTAATGGTCATTCTAATTTCATCACACGAAGCCATGTACATTCCACCGCGTAAACCAACTTTGCCTGCCTCAAGCTCGGGGAATACATGTAAAGCATATATTTCAGAAACTTTAGGGTTTTCTAATACATTTTCAGCTATCATTAGGCTTGCGCCCCCGGGTAATTTTTCTTCACCTGGTTGAAAAATAAGTTTAACCGCAACTTTGAGTTGATCTTTTAGCTCATTTAGAATTTTAGCCGTACCAAGCAATATAGCCGTGTGCACATCATGTCCACAGGCATGCATTACACCTTCGTTGGTTGATTTATAAGCGACATCATTCATTTCTGTAATTGGGAGTGCGTCTAAATCTGCCCGTAATGCAATACAGTTTTCGGAAGCGTTTGTAGGTTCAATTAACCCAACAATTCCAGTTTTAACTATACCCGTTTCATGCGGTATATTCCATTCAGCAAGTTTATTGGATACAAATTTACTAGTTTCATATTCCTCAAATGATAATTCGGGGTGGGCATGGATGTGCCTTCTAATAGCAATTACTTCATCTAAAATTGATGCCGTTTCTTTTTTTATTTGCGCGTTTAAATCCATATTAAAAAATCAGCTCAAATTTACTGGTCCGAATCTATTTCGGGTGCAGAAATTGGCACTTCTGATAAGTTCTTTTTTTCCTCGTTATAACTTTTATATCCTCCATAAATCATTTTTATTGAAATATAGAGCATTAAAATTCCAAAAATAAGTTTGACAACGCTGTCAGAAAGGCGAATAGCTAGTTTTGAACCAAAATATCCGCCAACAACAAATGCAATGGCAATAACAATTCCATAAGTAATTAAAGTATTGCTTAAATGGCCGGCTTTATAATAATTCATTACTGCCATTACGCCAATGGGCGGTAACATGAGGATTAAACTTGTTCCCTGAGCTTCCATTTGCGAAAGTCCCATAACATATATTAGTGCTGGCACCATGATGACACCGCCACCAATACCAACAAAGCCGCTCATTGCACCTGCAAAAAGCCCAATGAGTACTAATAAAAATACAGTGGTGGTAGTCATTAAATATCTTTGGTTAATGAAATGTATGGAAGTGGTTTTTGAATCTCTAAGTTCTCAATTCCCCAAGCAACATCTAACCTCACAAAATATCCCCAAATTTTTGAACGTAGTCCTAATCCCATACCGCCAATTATTGGTTCTCTTAAATTTTCAACGTTAATAGTGACAGGTTTATCTTCAATAATTTGTGTATTGAAATAATTATCTGGGTGGAATGGGTGAGGACCTGTCCATGCAGCACCTGCATCACCAAAGGCCACAATCTGGAAGTGTTTTAAAAAATCACTTTTAATTGGATAAGGCGAGAAAAATGAAATAATTGGGAGACGGAATTCGGTATTAAACAAAGCAAAACTATTACCATTTCGTGCATTTTGAATGAATCCACGCATAGGTGTAGCAATAGTTTGGAAGGCAAAATTTTGAGACGGATCAACTGAAATGTCTTTGTCAAAATCAACCTCAGGTCTTAAAACCCAATTGTCAACTCCGCCCATATAATACAATAGCCTGCGCCCTCCTAATGAAGTTGCTGCAGCAAAGCGATTCACCCAAATAAAGTTTCGTTTAATTCGTGTGTAATTTCTAAAGTCAAGTCCAAGATTAAACGTAGGATCATAGTTTCCACCTAATTCTTGCAAGTATTCTGCAAATACTTTAAAGCGTGTCCCGCGGCGAATATTTAGTTCCATTGGAATTGTATTGTCTAATACTAATTCTAAGTTTAAACCAGAATTATAAGAAGCCTTTGAATCAAGTAGCAACGAGATATCACTAACTGGGATAAAAACTTGGTTGTCTTTTCTAATATTAATAGTAGAGCGAACACTCCATGTTTCGGTAATTGGGAAACTAAGGCGGTAACGAATGTCGTGTGTTAACCATTTAAACGGTCTACTTCCCTCGGCGCTTACAGTTTTTTGGCGGTAAACTAATAACCTATGATCAATGCGACTTTTAAGATGTTGCGCCATGAATAGGAATTCTCCACCTGTGTTTAATTGAGTTGGAACTCTAACACCACCTAATAGTTTAAAATCATCAAACAAGTCACTTGCGCCAATTTTAAGTAGGGCATTTACACCAGGGTTGAAATAAACAGAGCCTGGACCAGAATAGGGTTGATAATTCGGGAATAAAAAGTTATTGTCAAACTGTGATAATACAAAGTCTTTCGCAAAATTAACCTTATAGATTAGGTATTTTGGAGGTGTGAATTTTTTTAGTGCTTTAGTAGAATCTTGATTCGCTTCTGAGGTGTTAGATTCAGTATAGTTTCCGCCAATGTAAACGATTTCCTTTTGATAGAGATGATTTCCAACCGTTACAGTATCATTTTCAGTCTCATTGCTTTTGTTTCGTTTCTCTTTTTTCTTATTTCTTTTTTGAATATAAGTTGTATTCCAAATTAGATCTAATGTGCGCGTATTCGCTTTGTCAATTAGGAATTTGTGTTGACCATTTTGATAGATGGAATACACCATATCCATTTGCTGATTGATGTGATGCTCGGCAATGCTGGTTACATAGTTTGTTTGTGGTTCAATTTGAATGGTTTGTCGATAATGTGTGCTTGTATCAATATAACTAATAACACTGTCGCGCACTGCTATATACCTATTATTAAGTCCATTCTCGTCACTTAAAAATACAAACTCACCACTGGATAATTGATACGGTTGAGATTCGTTAACGTCAGGTGTATTGGTAATTCTAACCAAAAACTTATAGGTTCTATCAATTTCCGCTAAGTCATAGATATAAACATCATTTTTTCTATCAAAAAAATCGATATCTGGTTTTTTGAATATTGTGTCTGAAACTCTGTTGGATACAAAAATTACTTTTTGACCATTATCTATAAAACGAGGATTTAAATCGTCATAAACATCATCTGTAATTTGTCGTTTAGAATTCCCAAAAACATCATATAAGTAAAGGTCAGCCTGACCTTTTACAACTCCTGAGAGAATCATTTTCTTTCCGTTAGGAGAATAGCTGAAGTCTAGAATTTTATCTAAATTTTTAATTGGCTTTTCTACTGTTTTTCCATTGTTGAAATCATGAATATAAAGAGCTAATGCTCCACGGCGCTCTGAGAAAAAAGCTAAAGCATCTCCACTAGGATGCCAACTAAGGATAGGGAAGGAGTGATCTTGAATTCGTTCCATTTTTGCTTCTGCAGCAAATATTTTTTTCGTTTTTCCGGTGATGGTATTGTACACTTTTACGCGGTAACGTCCCATTTGATTTTCAACATAGGCGACTTGCGTACCATCAGGACTAATGCGAACGGAATAGTAATGCGATTCTTTTTTGATTTTATAGGTAACATCTTCTCCAACAGGTTCATTTTGCCCGTCATATTCGTTGACATATCGAGCACGATAAAAAGCAATATAATTACGCGTTAACTTGGCAAAATCCATTCCTAAAAGAGAGTAGAAACCCCGTTCAACATTTTTAGAAACTCTTGTTACATATAGAATATTCGGAATAATAGTAGGACCATGTGTTTCGGCAATGTAATTCCAAACAGCATGCCCTGCATACCTTTTCTCTTCTGGACTAAGGTTGTTAAACTTGTCAATTTTTCTAGTAAGAATCAGGTCTTTAACTTTGCTTTCAGTTTCTTCATCCCATTCTTTTACGAAGTAACGAATTAAGCCTTCTTCTAACCATTGCGGAATTCCTGAATTGACACTTGATTTTAATTGATCTTTCCAATCTCCGCCAAAGAATAAATGTTTCAAAAGAACTTCATAAACAGCTCCTTTTATATTCTCATTAAATTTTTGATGATCTCCTTCGTAGTAAACAAATATTTTAGAACCTACAATTCTAGTGGTCCCACCAACGTTTGATTGTTCGTCGTTATTCAAACCTAAATTACTTTGACGAAATTTAGACTGACTGTGATAAACGATTACCTCTAGCTTTTCTGGAATAGAGTAATCTAGTCTTGATTCTGCAATTTCAAGATAATGATGAAGTGCTCT
>CAKZPK010000065.1 GCA_937139035.1 uncultured Crocinitomix sp.
ATTATATGTAGATGGTTTTTTCAATGCGAAAAATCCCACACAATTAGCCGAACAAAATCAAACCACTTATTCTGACAATGTCACCTATTTAAGCTTGGGGACAGGAATTATGCGGGAGATAGATGCTGTGGAAGAGGAAGTGAAGAATGTGCATAAGCACATGAAGAATCTGCAAACTCAAGGAGAGCTAAATTATTTCCGTTTTAATCCAAGGTTAATTACTGCGGTTGACTCTATGCAAAATACAAGTGCTAAAAATATTATAGCATTAAGAAAAGATGCATTGGATTATATTGCTGAGAATGAAAATGAAATTCAGCGTTTTATTGAGGCAATAAGTTAAACTTCAATTCCCATTAAGCAAACATCATCCAATTGCTCAAGGTCGCCCATCCAATCAAAGAAAGCCCGTTTTAATTCTGCATATTGTGCTTCAATATTTTTGTTTTGATTTGCAAGAATGAGGTTTTTAAGCGCTTTATACTTGAATTTTTTACCTTTTGGCCCTCCAAATTGATCAGCGTATCCATCACTAATTAAATAAATACGATCGCCTTTCTCTAATTCGCCGAAGTGGTTTTGAAATGGAGCTTGGTTTTCAAAATATCCTATGGGTTGTTTGTCGCCTTTTATTTCAAACAAATTGAAATCTCCTAACTCAATATTAGGCTCAATCTCGATTCCGTTAGCAACCAAATTTCCAGTTGATTTATTGCGAACAATCCAAAGCGGATTATGTGCGCCCGAATACTGAAAAGACGTTTTGTCCGTGGATTGGTTTAATGCCAATAAAGCAATGTCCATTCCATCTTTAATGATGGTGCCTGATTCCACATCTGTAAATGCCTCAAGTACAATTTCATTTGTTTGATTAAGAATGTCACTTGGTTTAGTTAGCCCGTGTTCTCTAACGGCACTATTTAATGCTCGTGTACCTACTAAGCTTACCATTGCACCAGGAACTCCGTGACCTGTGCAGTCTGCTACTGCAACAAATGTTAAGCTTTTCTCGTTTGGAGAGCGTTCTGCCCAATAAAAATCACCAGAAACAATGTCTTTTGGTTTATAGAAAACAAAATAATGATTGAGCGCATTGTTCAATTTCTCTGTTCCTGGGAGGATTGAATGTTGAATTCTTCTTGAGTATAAAATGGAGTCGGTAATTTCACTGTTCTTATATTCCAGTTCTTCTTTTTGTCTGCGAATTTCCGAAGTTCGATCCTTAATGGTGTGTTCTAATGCGCGTTGTTTAGAGCGAAGTTGGCGGGTTCTTATGCTAATGACAAAACTAATTAATGCAAGTGCTAAAATTGCCGCTAAAATTCTAACGAGCCAAGTGGACCACCATGGTTTTTCGATTCTAAAATCAAAGCGAATAGGGTCTCCTGTTATTCGGCCGTGCTCATTTGAAGAGCGCAATAAAAATGAATATTTACCTGGGTCAAGGTTGGTGTAGGTTGTAAAGTTGTTTTTGGTGACCGATTTCCAATCGTCATCAAAGCCTTCAAGCATCCAGCTGTATTTTACATTTTTTGGTGAAATAAAGTTAAGACCAATAAATTCAAATGAGATATTGTTTTCATCATAGGGTAATGAAAGGTTAACGGGCAAGCTAAATATTCCTTCAGTGCTGTCGCACCATTCTTCGGTATTTGCCCAATCAATAAATTTCCCGTTTATTTTAATCGATTGGATATAGTTAATAGAAGGTTTACCCTCTGTAAATTTTTCAAGTACGTTATTTTTTAGACAAAACAACCCGTTTACAGTTCCAAACCATAGATTTCCTTTAGAATCTTGAAAGGAAGCGTTTTGATTATTCTGCAAGCCAAAAAAACCACGTTCAGGACCATAAGATTGAATGTCAAAAGTTGAGTCTGTTTCTGGAGTAATGAGGTCTAACCCATTTTCATGCCCAGCCCAAATTGAATTATCATTAATTAATAGTGAAAATATATAATTGGAACTTAAATTATCAAGAGTCGATAATTTATTAAGGTTCATAGTGTGTTCTTGCGAATCATAATCTCCATAAAACAAGCCGTTACCATTGGTTCCGATCCAGAATTGACCAGAAGAATTAATACTAAAAGACGTTATTTCCTTTAATGATTCATCAACGGTTGGAGTGATTACTCTATTTTCTTCAAAGTAACTGAATGTGCCGTCTAAAAAGCTTACCCAAACATTTCCGTTTTTATCCGCTTCAATTTGAGAAACAACATGTCCAGCTAATCCATCACTATTCTGGTAAATTTCAAATTGAAAGGCAACGTAATCATCTGTTTTAATTTTTGCAATTCCGTCATTGGTTCCAACCCAATAAGTGTCCTCAATTTTTTTGATAACGGTGATTTCAGAATTCTTTAGGCCCACTTTCTCATTTAAATAAGTGACTTTGTTATTTTGGATGAGCGTTATTCCTTTTGCAGTACCATACCAATAGCAATCATTTTCATCTTTAAAAATGGAGCGCACATCATTGTCTATTAATCCCTGATCTGTGGTGACAGTTTTTGTGCGTAAAAGCTTTTCGTTATAAATCTTCAATTTGGAAACACCATCATAAGTACCAATAATGATATCGCCCTTTTCATCTTCAGTAATGGAATGAATTTGACTGCTTACCAATCCTTCTGCAGGTGTATATGCAATAAAATCTTGATGGTTGAATCGCATAATTCCTCCAAAATAGGTGCCTACCCAAATATTATTGAAATTGTCAGACGTAATGCATCTAATACGTTCGTTAGATAGTCCGTTATCACTATTTAAGTTTACGAAACTATTGCCGTTAAATACGCTAATTCCTTCGCTTGTTCCAATCCAGTAATTTCCTTTAAAATCTTCCGCAATGCTTCTAACTCTATTGTTAATGAGTCCATTTTCTTCTGTCCAAAACTCTATGCTATCTGAAGAGATTTTATTTAAGCCATTTTCGGTACCTACCCAGAGGTTGTTTTTAGAGTCTGCAAAAAGAGTTAGGATTGTGTTGTCACTTAATCCCTCGGCGGTGGTAATAATACTGACATCATCATTTTGATATTTGCAAAGCCCTCCATCTGTACCAACCCACATTATGTCATCTTGCGTTTGTAAAGAGCGAACTTTTTTATGTGGCAAACTGAAGTTGAATTTCAATTTACGGGAGATGTCTTTTTCGTCAGAGTCAATTATTGAAATTCCACGATTACCACCAATCCATATATTACCCTCGTGGTCTTGAGCAATAGAGCGTACATAATTGTCGGCAATTCCATCATTTTCAGTTAAACTAAGGAAATTTTCACCGTCAAAATAGGTTAGGCCATTTGTGGTGCCAAGCCATATTACTCCGTCTTTGTCTTGAAAAATGATCCGAATTTTTTCTGATGCTAAATCGTTGAACCGGGTATAGGCTTTAAATGATTTTCCGTCAAATTTGCAGACTCCACCACCTTCAGTTGCTACCCATAAAAAGCCAGTATTATCCTGAAGGATGTCGTAAACACCTGATCGTGAAAGACCTTCCTCTAAAGAGTATTGTTTGAAATGGAATTGTTGAGCTAGTGCACTCATTCCAACAAACACCAATAATATTATAACTGCTAATTTCCTCATCAACATCCCGATTTTTATTAATAAAACAGGTTGAATATTTAATCAAATCTACAATTTAAATCCAGATGAGCATGATAAAGGAGGACTAATTCACATCAAATGTTTTCCATATTAATTTAAAGATAATTAGCACATTAATGCTTATATTCGATCCTCAATAACCTGGTTTATGTCATTTTTTAAAAGATTATTTGGAGGAGGTTCAGAAGAGCCTCAAGTAGGTGCAACCACTCCAAAAGGGACGAGTAAATCGTCTGTAAAATATAATACGGTCAAATTCGGAAGATTTACTGATCGTAATAAGAATTCCTACCAAATGGAACAATGGGATCTTTCTATAAAAGCATTTAAAGAAAAACGATATGTTGATTCTTTTGAGGCTTTTTTGAATTATGTGAAGGATCATGAATTAGATAATGTAACTATTACCCGAAGTGGAGATCAGGTTGAATTCAAATTAATCCAAGGATCTAATGTTATTCAGGGGATAGGTAACAATGAAGACTTTATTGCCTCAACAAACTTGGCTGAAATGTCAAGCCCTAGTATTCCGGTAATGCGAAAGCTAATGGCAATTAATTATGGGTTAAAATACTCTAAGTTTGCATTAAACGAAACTGCTATTTGCATGAAGTTTAGCTCACATGCTGTGGACGCTTCTCCACACAAATTGTATGCCGGTCTTAAGGACTTGGCTAAAAAGGCAGATCAGCAAGATGATTTATTAATAAGTGAATTTTCATCACTCAAGGAATTGGGAGACGATCACGTTCAGGATACTGATCAATCGCATGTCGAAATTAAATATAAGTATCTCAATAAATGGGTGAATGAAACAAAAGCTGAGGTTGCTAAATTGGATGCTCAAAAAATGTCCGGAGGGATTGCGTTTTTGCTTTTAGACTTGTCTTATAAAATTGATTACCTAATTGTACCGCAAGGAGTTTTGACTAATTCACTGGAATTAATTCACATGGAATTTTTCAAAAAGAGTGATGTAACTACGGCTCAACGCAATGCAAAAATTATTAATGAATTTGACGCAATAATGTCGCAACCTAAAGAAAAGGTTTCTGAAGGACTGTATGATGTGACCTGCACATTTGCAATTGCAAATGCTGCGAATCATAAAACGGTAATGGACATGATGTTTAAGGAGCGGGAAAAAGTGGGGTGGTATAGAGATAATGGATATCCACAGATACAACAAGCCGTGTATGGATATATGGTTAGTTATGCCTTTTTTAATTATGGAATGGTGTATCCAGTTACAGATATTCTAAACATTGCAATGCATATATTAAACCCTGAATACTATCGAGAAATGGGAGATAATAATGAATTTGTAGGTGCAGATGGCGCTTTGAATGGAAAAAGAATTGTTGGAGCAATCAATGATATTATAACCAGTTCTAAAAAAGATTATCCATTTATTGCAATGAATACAAGTACGTTGAATTTCACTACTCCATCTAATTTTATTGATTCACTTTTATTGGTGTTAGATAAAATAGATTTAAGAAAAAAATAAACCCAACCTAAACAATTAAAGATGAAAGAGATTATTTCAACCTATAAAGACATTGTTGTTCAGATTCATACACCAAATGGTTCAGGAAGTGGATTAATTGTCAAGGATAAAAACATTATTGTTACAAATAGACATGTTGTTTTTGGTACTGATGAGGTGATTGTTAGAGGAGAGAATTTTACAAAAACCATAACAGATGTATTATATACAGATGCACTTAATGATATTGCTTTTTTAAGAATGCCTGACGGGTATAGTTCTGCAGAGCAAGTAGAAATTTCTGAAGCAACTGTTGAAGCCGGGGAATCTATTATCGCGATTGGACATCCACTAGGTTTGCGATTTACAGCAACCAAAGGAATTGTGTCAAAAGCCGAGCGCCGATTCAATAATGTGGATTATATCCAAGTTGATGCAGCGATTAATCCAGGAAATAGTGGTGGACCTTTAATTAATGAAAATGGCGAAGTAGTAGGAGTTAACACCTTTATTTATCGTGATGGTGAAAGTTTGGGATTTGCATTGCCTTCTACAAAGCTGCATTCAATCATTACTGAGTTTTCAGATAAAGAGATTAATGAACGGGCTTCCATGTGCTCTTCTTGTACCAATATTATTGTTAAAAGTAGTTTGCAAGACGGCTATTGTGCCCATTGTGGAAATAAGTTTGATTTAGCAGAGTTTGATGCCCAAGATTATGCGCCCGAAGGTGTTTCGAAAACTATTGAAGGTATATTGACAGAAATAGGAAAAGATGTGAGACTGGCTAGAGTTGGAAAGGTGAGTTGGGATATTGAAGAGGGGAGTGCACTTGTGAAAATTACACATAATACAAAAAACGGGTTTATATATGCAGATGCAACCTTGGGGGCTTTACCGAAAGAAAATATAGGTGAACTGTATACTTACCTTTTAAAGGAAAATTTTGACTTAGAGTGTTTAACCTTTAGTATTGACAGGCAGAATATTGTATTAGGAACGATTATTTATGATCATGATCTTAATCAAGAGTCTGGTAAGGTTATATTGTCCGAATTATTTCAAAAAGCAGATGAATATGACGATTTACTGCATGAGAAATATGGAATGGTATTGGCAGAGCATAATTAAGATAAATAGAATTCGCGCCATTTTGTTTGCACGGCTTCTCTTCCAAATTTAGTGTTTAGTTCTGCACTTATTTTTGCGGAATCATATTTTTTATAATCCTCAATCATTTTTAACATGGCGTCTGCTAGTTCTTTATGCTCACTGTTGTTTTGAGGTGGGCTAGGAGCTATAAGAATGCTATTGTTTTCATGTAAAAACTCTTCTGGACCTCCGCACTTTGTCGATATTACAGGCTTTCCGCAACGCAAGGCTTCTGCCACAGTCATTCCAAAGGTTTCAAACCGTGAATTACAAATATAAATATGACAAGCGTTCATACTTTTCAATACAAATTCATGTCGTTGTCTATTGGTAAAGGTTAAAGCGTTTTCAGGAAAATTAAGATCATTAGCTAAGTTCACTATTGCGTCATAGTCCGGTCCACCACCAATCAGTGTCAATTGGGTTTTAGGATTAATGGCGTTCACAGTTTTAAAGGCATATAGTATGCCGCTGAAATTTTTTGTCTCATTGTGGAAATCACCAACAGATAGAAATTGAATAATCTCTGAATTTGTTTCATTGTTCGGTTCAGTCTTTTCAATAATATTAGGGATAACCACAGAGTCAAATCCTGTATTTTTCTTAAAAGCAGTTTTTAGAGCTTCACTTACGGTGCTAATTTTTTTTGCCTTTTTCAAGACGCGCTTATAAATCAGCTTGTCTAAAACATTTTTACTCTGATAAATACCATTTAGGTGACCAGACCAATGTTCGGTCACTACAAATGGAACTCCTTTTTTATGAAAGTTAATAGCTAAAAGAGCAGGTCGATATGGAACATGCACGTGGCAAAGATCTATATCAACCTGAATTTCTTTTAATCCTAATTGTTGTGCTTTTTTATAGCGTTTAAGGTTGATCAGTTTTTTTAAAATTCCTTTTCCACTTTTAAAATATACAATGTGCTCGGCAAATCCATTGTTGTGGTTTGAGACTAACTCGTAGTCTTGGTTCATATCAGCAATGGCTTGAGCATATACAACCTGCATTTGAAATTCATCCTTGAGTAGTGCCACTTGGCGTTGAATGAAGATACCCAATTGTATATCCGTTTTATTAGGATACCATCTAGGCAAAACTAATACATTAGTCTTCTTGCTCTTGGTTTGATTGTTCATCTGTTTGCTCTTGACCATTTTCGAAAAGTCTCTCATATTGATCATAGTCTACAGAACCTTTAGGGTGAAAACTGCTTCCTAAGTTAATCCATTCTGTACCTTCATAATGCGAGGCGTAAGGAATAGATTCGTCACCAAGATGTCTTAAAACTCGATCTATATTTTTCCCGAATTTAACCATTTTCCCACGTGGAACAAGAATTTCAACCCGAACATATTGTGCGCGTAACTTATCTTCCTTTGGCATTTTAAGATAAGGGCTAATGAATAGCTGATTACCTTTACTAATTATAGGGTAATCGATACGTTCAATATTTCCAATTGCTTCTCGTGTTGTAGCACCATGACTTTCTTTTATAATAGATACTCTAAAGTCTCCAGTGTCATGCAGTGAGATTACTTTTAGTTTCGGCAAACCAAAATAAATGAATTTTTCATCAACTTTGACTAATTCAGATGCTCCCCAATCATCATAAGGATCGATATGATTAGAGAATTGGTCATCTTCCATTACACTAATAACTAATTCATCTGTGTTAGTATCCTCTAAAGGAATAGAATAACGAATCTCTTTATCACTTTTGAAGTTGCTTGCCAGTTCAGTGCTGTAAACAAATAGAACCCCAACGGCTACCGACCAAACTATCGCAAAGGTCCATGCGACAATTTTTATGTTCTGGCGGTAGTTAAATAGTATTCTAATTCCTAATGTAATCAATGAGATAATAGGGATTGTTAGCACTAAAATTACGGAAATGAATATTAAAGAACTTGGCTCTTCTCCAGGGTAGATGATTTCAATGAGCGTTGGAATACCATCAATACGATCAGGACCAATAAAAGGCAGGATCCCTGTGTTTCCAAAGAGTAGAATCATTAAGAAAACAAACATGAAAATACCGCCTATCGTAAATCCTACTCCAAATACCTTAGAGACAGCTTGGAAAACAGAAAGACCAACAACAACGCCTTTGTCAACTGCTCCGCGAACCTTTTCTCCAACATTTGCAGCATTTCCTTTTTCAGTTATAGTTTGTTTGATATTGGACACATGCTCTTTAATACTTTCGACATTAACAGCTCCACCTTTCATCTCGATTTTTTCAGAAGTGGTTTTTGCTTCTGGAACAACTAACCAAAGAATTACATAAAGCAATATCCCTGAACCGAAAAGAATGAAAAGCAAAACAAAGATGATTCTAAAAACAACACGATCAACGTCAAAATAATAACCTAATCCACTGCAAATTCCTGCAACAGAAGCGTTGTCTGTATCGCGATAAAGTCGTTTCGTTTTAGATTCCTGATTATTGTCGTTTGGCGCAGCTTCAGTCTTGTCACTGTGATAATTTTCATCATCATCTGTAGTGGCAAAATCTTCAGGGAGTCCGCGTATGTCTTGAATTTGAACAATATCCTCTTCAACAATAACTTCTTTATTTGGAGCAATTTTTTCTTGAAACAACTCTGCGATACGAAGCTCTATGTCCGCCATGATTTCATCTCGCTCATCTTCATTACTGAAGTTGTTGCGAATTTTATCAAGATATTGCTTCAAATGCTCATAAGCTTGCTCTTCAATATTGAATACAAAGCCTGAAATATTTATAGATATCGTTTTATTCATTTTTGGTGTGTTTTGGATATTTGTTGAACAGCTGTGTGCAATTCTGTCCAGGTATTTTTAAGTTCTTCTAAGAATTTCGCACCGTCCTCGGTGAGCGAATAATACTTTCTTGGTGGTCCCGATACTGATTCAACCCACTTGTAATGCAAAAGTTCTGCATTTTTGAGTCGCGTTAGTAATGGGTAAAGCGTTCCTTCAACAACAATGAGTTTTGCTTCTTTCATTTCAGATATTATCTCAGATGGATAAGCTTCTTTATTTGAAAGAATTGTGAGGATGCAATACTCCAAAATTCCTTTACGCATTTGCGCTTTTGTATTTTCTACTTTCATTTGCTTATTGCTTCAATAATTTATATTGATGGGATAAATATATGTAATTTATATAGTACTATGCAATACAAAGTACTATATATTTTTTAAACCACCTAATGTATGGTTGCCAATGATTGGCGTGTAATGCCTTGAAATACTGGTGTTTTTGTACGTGTAAATACTAGGCAAAATATTTGAAATAAAATTGAAGAAAGAATGAATTTTTTCTTTGTAAAGGAGAAAAAGTGAAAAAATCGTGCGGAAATATTTGGCAATAGATGATTAAAAAAGACCCATTAATAAGACCAGTTTTATGTTGATTACAAGAAAAGAGTAGGAGTGAATTTATTCACTTTTCAGGCGCTCAATAATCTTATCCGCTACACGGAAAGAGTTGGCATAAATTGTAAAAGTATAAGGTACGCTACCACCTGTTGGCATAAAACTTCCGTCAGTAACATATAAATTATCGACTTCGTGAGCCTTGCAATTAGCGTCCAAAACACTCGTTTTAGGATCGTCTCCAAAACGGCAACCACCTGCCATTAAATTTGTAGGAGGGCTTCCATTTATCGAAGATTTTACACTAACAGCACCAATGTTTTCCATTACTTTCATAGCTTTTTCGGCCAAATAATTTCCAACCTTAATATCTTGTTCATGAAAGCCGAATTTTACTCTTCCAACAGGATCTCCCCACTTGTCAGTGACTTCATCATCTAAGGTTACATTGCAGTTGTCATTGGGCAGCCAATCGCAGAAAATTTCAAAACGTAAACGTTTTTGATTGGTGAAATAATCTTTTAAATTCTCTTTTAATGCAGCGCCATAAAGCAATGTTCCGTCTTTATATTTTGCCCGGCCTACCTTTGGCATTGGGGCTGAATGCTCTATCAAGAAGTCAATCGTCCCTCCTTTTGCCTTTCCACCAAACTCTTCATCCTCGATCTCGTAAAAGTCGAGTAGGGCTTGGTTAACGAAGGTGAGAGGGGTATCTATTTTTTTTCGATCTTCTTCTGAAATACTATCAAAGCGAATGATTCCTGAACCTGCGCCACCGCCAGCAAATAAAAAGTTCTTTCCTACCTCTCCGTTGCTATTTGCAATTCCGTTCGGGAATTTAGAACCTTTACTCATTAGTAAG
>CAKZPK010000066.1 GCA_937139035.1 uncultured Crocinitomix sp.
TAAAGGAATGTCTGGTGTATAAAATAAATCGGTAGGGAGTAAATGGGATTTAACAGTAATAGTTACGCCAGCTACAACGCCTTCCCATTCTACTGTAATACAATTGTCTTCAACCGTATGCGTAATCGTTCCGCCAGGTGCAGTAGGTATTTGAGCTAGATAAGATGAGGATGTGGTAGAATTCCAACCGTTATTACTGTAATTTGTTCCGTTGATTTCAATTCCAAACCCGTTTTCAGGAGTTCCTGCAGTGAAAAAATCGCCGTCATAATCCGTCCAACCATCCATGTTTGGGTTGGCTACAAATCCAAATGGAACATCTCCTGTTCCTCCACGTGCGTGATGCCCATCCCAATTTAAAGTGCCTTCATGCCCCGCATTACCATGCACAGCAATTTCAACAGAGGTTCCAATTAAGTATCCATTACCATCAACTATTTGACCGTGCGAAGCTAAGGCAATAAATATGGATAACATAAATACTAGCGCACGAATGGGCCGCATAGGTCAGGTTTTTGGTAAAGGGGTTATTACTACAACAATAATAACGTAAAATTCCCCTAATAGGTTGAAAAATAAGAAAATAATTATTTAAAACTTGAGAAACCTTTTTGAATAAAGAATCTGATTTCTTAAAAATGGGTTATTTTTATGTATTGTTTATTCTAACTGCATCACTTATAAAATCCATTGAATGTTAAAGAAAGGAACTTTTTATATTTTTTTTAGTTTGATTTTTCTTTTGCTGAACTGTCAGAAAGAAGAGAGTATAAAAAAATGTTGCTTGGCAGAGAATGTAGTGGTAATTGTTGTAGATGGTCCAAGATATTCTGAAACATGGGGAGACCCTAGTCATGAGTTTATACCACATATGAAAACAGACCTTGCGCCTCATGGTGTTGTGTTTACAAATTTCAGAAACAATGGTTCAACTTATACTAATGCTGGTCATTCAGCAATATTGTCAGGGCATTATCAAGACATTAATAATATTGGAGGTGAGATTCCGCAACGCCCTAACTTCCTACAATATTGGTTGCAACAAAGTGGTGCCCCACAAACTAAAGCATGGCTTTTTGCAAGTAAAGATAAAATTGAACCCCTAGCCAATTGCCAAGATTCACTTTGGGCAGACCAGTTTTTACCAAGTACTGATTGCGGAAATAATGGACTAGGATCAGGGTATAGAGCTGATTCTATTACGGTAAAGCATGTACTGGACACAATGGGGAAATATGAACCTAATATCGTTTTAATTAATTTGCGCGAACCAGATTTTAGTGGCCACACGGGAATATGGGAGGATTATATTGCATCCATTAAACAAGTTGACAAAGATTACTATGCCATTTGGCAATTCATTAGAACTAATCCGAATTACAAGGATAAAACGGCTTTGTTTATTACGAATGATCATGGTAGACATCTCGATAGTGTTGGGAGTTTTTCTAGTCATGGTGATGGTTGCGAGGGTTGCCAGCATATTAACTTATTTGCTTATGGTCCTGATTTTAAAGCCAATGAAATTAATTCAGATGTTTACGAACTAACTGATATTTCAACTACAATAGGAGCCATTTTCAGAATGAAAGTTCCAACTTCTGACGGAGAGATTATAAAAGACATATTTAAAAAATGATACAAGAAGAAAATTACATTGAAATCAATAAAGAATCATGGAATAATAGAACTGATTCTCATTTAACATCAGATTTTTATGATGTTGAAGGGTTTTTGAATGGTAAAAATTCGTTGAACTCAATTGAGTTGGATTTATTGGGAGATGTTAGCGGAAAAAAAATATTGCATTTACAATGTCATTTTGGACAAGATTCATTGTCTTTAGCAAGAATGGGAGCCAAGGTGACAGGTGTAGATTTATCTGATAAAGCAATTAATGCAGGTAAAGATTTAGCTAATAAAATGGAAATTGACGCTCAATTCATTTGCTGTGACCTTTACGATTTACCAAATTATTTAGAGGATAAATTTGACATTGTATTTACAAGTTATGGTACAATAGGATGGCTTCCAGATATGAATAAATGGGCTGATTTGATTGCGCGTTATTTAAAACCAGGTGGGCATTTTGTTTTTGCAGAATTTCATCCTGTGGTTTGGATGTTTGATGATGATTTTAAATTCGTAAAATTTAAGTATTCAAAGGCTGAACCAATTATTGAAAATGAAGAAGGAACCTATGCGGATAAATCGGCCGATATCCAGCAGGATTATGTCTATTGGAATCATGGGCTTGCAGAGGTTGTTACGGCGCTTTTATCTAAAAATATATCAATTCAAAAATTTCAAGAATTTGATTACTCACCTTATGATTGTTTTGATCATACCATTGAATTTGAACCTGGAAAATTTCGCATAAAACATTTCGGAAATAAAATACCAATGGTGTATACTTTGTTGGGGAAATTAGAAGAGTAGATGAGGTTTGCATTAATTATATTTTCAGCATTAATTTTTTGTGCTTGTGGTGGTGCAAATGACTCTGAAGGAAATGAATCAAATGAACGTTTAGAGACAGAACCAGAGCACGATACAATCGCAATGGACGTTGATACCCTTGGTGTTGAAGAAAAAATCTTGTCACAATTTGCGGAGGAATATTCTTATTTTGATGATTCTCTGAAAAAGGAAGTTACAGGCGTGCATTATCATGTTGCTACAAACATAAAATTCAACTTTAATGGAGATGAATGGTTAGACTATTTTATAGTGGAGGATAATGGAGGTGGGCCAACTGTAGGATATTTTTTTGACGGCAAAACAGGGGATTTAATTGAAGGAGAAACGGATGAAGTTTTTATAAGTTCTGGTACCGCACGAGATATTAGCGTTGAAGTTATAAATGTAGATTGTGAAGATAACCAACAAGAACTGGCCGTAATAACTGGCGGAGGTGGGACACTTGGGCTCTATTACTTTTATAATATTTATCAGTTTGATGCCATTAATAAAACCGTGCAAAGCATTTTTTCTGAAACCATTTCATCTGTAAATTGGGATGAAGAAGAAGAGAGTGAGTGGATTAATAAAATTACTTTTTATGGAGATGATACCATTTGCAGAAATGCAATTTTAGTTGAAAAAGGTGCGTGGATAGAAGGTGATGAGTACGATCCTGTAAATGGTGTACAAGCAATCGAAAACACGCAACAATATCATTATGTGTATGAAGAATATTTTGAAGAGTTTAGAATAGATCGTATCAATTGCAATGGACAAAGCATTGAAAACGAAATGCTAGATCAGTTAGCGCGGTTGAATGATTGGGAGGCATGGGAAAATGAACCAGATGAATTAGAGAGGTTGTTAGATGTTGTAGGAGAAGAGTTGGTAAAACAAATGCAAAAAGGATTGCTTACAATTAACGATAGTCATCAAAACCTCAAGTTTACTGCATCTAAGGATGGACATGTAAATATTGTGACTTATACTTTCCCTTCAGGAGGAACGGCCGGGACAATCCATCACCCAATTTTGCAATGGGAAAAACCTGATGGAACTTACGGCACAAAAACGCTTTACTTTCAAGAGTATGAGTCGGAATATTTTGGTTGGACAGTTGATTTTTATGACATTAATAAATTGCCTTCTTATGAGAAAGATTTATACCTTTTAATTGGAAGTTTGAAGGGCAGTAGTTCGCAATATTCAGCCTATGCAATGGTTGTTGAACTCAAAGAAGATGAATTGATTGTAGATTACCCAGCGTTTACGGATTCATCCGCAATTCTGGCATTTTATGATGATTTAAATGATACGGAAGAATATTGCATTGCTTGTATGGATTATGATCCTAAAAATTATACCATTACCATTGAGGAGGTAGATAGTTTGGATGGTGTTTTTGTGCAGAAAAATTCGTGGAGTTCAACAGAAAAAGAGATAAAGGAAAAAGGAGATGTTGTTTTTAAGTTTGAAAACGGGAAGTTTGAATTGCAAAAATAGCAGTGCGTCAATGCTTAATATAAAGGCGCAATAATTAATTTTATAATTACAAATCAAGAGAATACCATATGTTCGGATTATTTAAGAAAAAAGCAACTCAGCCAGCTAAGCAGGCCAAAACAGATTTTGACCGCTTGTTACAAGAGCAACTAAAAATTATTACTGAATCTCCTTTAGAGCCGATAGTAGCAAATGAAAATTCTGAAATTTATTGCCAATCGGTTCTATTGAACGGATATCGATCTTTGTCATTAGTTATTACAGGTTGTTTAAATATCAATACTATTGAAGGGTGTACACTTGTTTTTCAGGCAGATAACGGAACGTATGAATGTCCTTCAGATGGTGATATTGTTAAAGGTGATTATTCTGAACGATTGCAAATTGGAGTAACAAATTTTGATATAGATTTGGATGATGCTTTAATTGATTTTGTTGCAAATCAAAATATTATTTCTGCCCAAATACAGACACGGAATGGTCAGTTGCGCAAGCAAACGGTAGAAATAGATTATCCTACAGTGAACCAAGAGCTTTTAGATAAAATATTGAATTTACAAGAGGAGGAAGAATAGATGAATAGAATTATTGTTCAACTAATTGTTGTATTAATTCTCTGTATTAGTGGAGTTAGTTTTTCTCAGGATGCAGCTGTTTTATGGACACGTTCAGATAGTTCCACGCAAGGCTGTTCAACAGTTGATTTAAAAAGAGATCAGGCAGGGAATGTTTTTACATTTGGGCGAACTTATGGAGAGACACGCATGAAAATGCAGTCAGGAAATGAGCAGATAATTGGCTCAAAAGATTCAGGTTCGCCTTCCTATTTTCTTCAAAAATTAAATTCAAAGGGAGAATTGATTTGGGTGAAAGATTTGTCTGCTGACCGTAATTTAATTGGTGGATTAATTGTGCCTGATGAAAAGGGTGGCGTGGTTTTATGTTCGTCTGAAAAAGGAGTGATTGGGAAAAATGATTATTTCTTAGCGTCTTTTTCTAAGGATGGAAAAAGTACTATTCGAAAAAAAATTATCGAAAATCTTGCTGAATTTTATGATTGCAAGATTAATGACGTGTTAATTGATGGGAATGGGAGTTTACATTTTGTAGGTAACCTAAGAGGGACAACTGTATTCGCAGGTCGTAAAGATACTGTTGGAGAACGTTATGCAAATGATGCTTTTTATTTAAAAGTTAATTCCGAATTTGACTATGATTACCTTAAAATTTATGGTGGCGCAGGGAGTCAAAATCTAGTAGAAATTACAATCAATAATAAGAATGAAATTTTCATTGGAGGAAATTTTCAGCTCAAGGAGCAACAATTTGAAGCAGAATCTATAGACCTTAATTTTACAAAAAGCGAAGTGGTTATTGGAAAATATAATGAGGAGGGAGAGGAAATAAATTGGGTCAATTATCCAGCAAGATATTTAGCCTCTATTAATGGATTAGAAGTTAATTCGAGTCAAATTTTGGTGACGGTGATAACTATGCGAGGAATGATAGATTTAGATTCCTCTGCAGAAACTATGTCAAATGTTGACTTGCCCAGTTACGGTATGTACGTAGCTACAATTAATTCAGATTTGAAGTTGCAAACAGTGGAGCAATTCGCATCTGACCAATCATTTAAAACAGAGGATTTATTTATTGATCAACAGGATCAAATATATCTGATTGGTAAATATCCAAAAGGTGAGGATTATGATCCTGGCAAACTAATTAGTTTGATTGATGATGTTACCAACCCAAAACATAATCAGAGACTAATTGCTCAAAAAAGAAATGAAAAAGGGCAATTTTTGTCATTTCACTATTTGCCAGAAGTAAATGGTGGATCTTTTTATCGTGTCAACCCAAATGGAAACTTATTGACGGTGAGTAATTTTGTTCATAAAAGAGGTGCGAATCAATTTACCTATGGAATTGTAACAACAGAGAGAACTAATTATTTTGCTCCAAAAGATTCGATCATTATACGCTCTTGTGAGAACTTCTATTGGGATAAAACAAAAAAAACGTATACTGAATCTGGTATTTATACTGCGGGAGAAAACGCCGAGTATGAATTAAACCTCACGATAGAAAAAATGGACTTAAGCGTCAGTGCTAACGATAAATCAATCATTGCAAATGCTAAAGATGCTACTTTTCGTTGGTTGGATGTTGATCATAATTATCGCCCACTTAAATATGAAACAGATTCTATTTTAAGCTTTCGGGAATCAGGAACTTATTGTGTAGAAATTACTTCAAAGTATTGCCAAACTGTTGATACTTCTAAAGCCGTAACGGTTGAGATGGATGGTGTTCATATAAAGGACCTTAAAAAGTATTATACAGGGGACTATCGAAAAACGATTATTTCGAAAATTAACCGAGAACATATTCAATTGAATCCTGATGAGGTTAAAATGATTCCGTTTAGAGATGGACCACTTTATGGATTTGTTAAAAATGGAAAGAGAAATAAGTGGTTAATTAAGCCGCGATTTGAGGAAGTGTTTGCTGTTTATGCTGAAGGAGCAATAGTAAAAGATACCACAAAGTTTTATTATAATGGTAGAGCTTATCCTAAGTTTGCATACGGATTGGTTAATGCAAAAGGGAAGTATTTAATTCCTCCTCACTATATCAACTTGTTTAATGAAAATGGAATTTATCATGGAATAAAGCATGTTTATAAAGATACTACGCTCAATTTGCCAGAAGACTATAGTGATTATTACGCCCATGACTATTATGACAAGAAAGGAAAATTTTTGTTTAGTGCAGGAGCACACGAACTTAAATCATTTGGGATGGAAGATTACGCTTGGTTTAGGTTTGGAAAAAAATACAAGATTTATAATCGTGCAGGAGAAATGGTAAAAGAATTTGATTTGGATGAATACCGTCCATTTATTGGAATTGCGGACAATAAACTACTGTTTAGCGACGAAGAAACAGGTCTAACAGCTTATTATATAAACGGAGAAGTAGCATTTAACTTCCCGAAACAAAGTTCTTTAAATGTGTACCGTCTAAGTGAGAATAACTTTGGCGTAATGGGGTATGATGGCGACTATTATTTTTGCGACTCTTTAGGTGAGGGCAAAAAGTATGGAATCAATTCCGGATCAATAGGGATGATTCAATCATATGATGTGTTTTTTAAAACAAATGATTTTGTGGTGAGAGATTATAATACGTCATTATATGGAGTTGTGAATCGTAAAGGAGAGACTAAAATTGATTTTAAATACCAATATATAGGAGCCATGGTAAACGGTTACCGTTATTGTATTGATACAAATTACTGGGGAGCTTTTATTGCGTCTAATGGGAAAGTAATAAAAGAAATGTCTAATGATGATTGGTCAAGAAGTTCTGACCTTCAGAGTGAAAGATTTTTATTGGTAAAAACACATGGTTTTCATGACGGATTAGTAATTAGTTCAGGAAGGTTGCCTTTACCAGATTCATTAGCAAACAAGCCTTTCCCTTGGACGCAAGAAGAAAAAATCGTTTTTGAAAAATATAGCCACGAGCATTATTTTTATTACGATACATCTGGGACGGTGGTTTTAACACTGCCGGATTCGATCGCTCTAGCCGGAAATTTTTCAGATGGTTTGGCTCCAGCACTTACAAATGATAAATTGTTAGGCTTTATAGATAGAAAAGGAAATTGGGCGATTGAACCCAAATATGAATTAGCCGTTGCAGGTACTTATCCAATGCCTTATATTGTAGCGCCTTATTTTGAAAAAGGCTTTGCATATATTAAAAGCTTTAAGGGTTATATTGATGAGGAAGGAAACGAATATTTTTCTGGAGAACGAATGCAGGATAAATATAATTTCAGTCATTAATAATGATTAAAAGGGAATTCATATTACTCTATGTTATTCTTTTTTATTGCAATATTTCATTTGGAATTTCAGTTCTTGATACAGTACCAGAGCGTTTAGTATTGGCTCGTGAATTGTGCGCAATAGAGAGTGAAATTTATAAATATGATCGTGAAATTACATTAATACGAGCCGTTGGAGGAGATCAAAAGAGATTTGAAGCATTTGATTTGCAGCAGCAGTTGTTAATGGAGGAATATGATTCATTAATAACCAAATTTCAATTGGCAATACATCATAATGTACACGACTTTGGAAATGAAGCGGGGCGCAATGCTTGGTTTTTAGTGATTCAAAATTTTATGCATCAACGTGGAATAGGTTTAAGCGTAAATGAGCGATTTGAAATGGTTAGCAGATTACCCGAAATTGGTGGAGTTTCTGTGAAATTAAGAGAGGGTAATCAAGACACTTCCTTTACTTCTTATCTTATAGATTCAGCTAGTTATGTTCTGTTAAATCAGTATTACCCAACGTGGTTGGAGAGTTCTTTTGATCAGATTATAAAATTGGATGTTGGAATTGATGTGTTTCTACAATTAAGTAGAGATCATTTTATTCCATTTACGGCACAAACTGAGGAAATGAATTGTGGTCCTACTTGCTTAAAAATGGTGTTAGAACAATTTGGCGCCTACCATTCATTAGAAGAATTAGCGGTGCTCTCAAGTTTAGATGAAACAGGAACTTCTTTTGGGGACCTTAATAGAGCCGCGAAACAATTGAACGTTAACACTGAAAACTCTAAAGTTAGTTATGATGAGTTGATGCAAGAAATGGAACGCCCTGTAATTGTGCATTGGGAAAATAGGCATTTTGTTGTGGTGTATGCCATGAATGAAGAAACGGTTTGGGTGGCAGATCCAGCGTGGAGCCGTCAAACATTTGCACGTAAGGACTTTTGTGATAGTTGGTTATACGGTACTGAAAAAACATCTGGCAAAGGTTCAGTTATGACTTTTCAATTAACAAAGGCCTTTTACGAATAAAAACGTGACCCTAACAAGTTAAGGCCACGCTCTTTTCATAAGTTTTGGGTGATGATTAATCCACAGCTAAATTTGCTCCACCTTTGCTAATATGCTCTTGGTAAGCTGCAATTTTTTCTTCGCGCTGAATCGTTTCTTTCGTTTTGCGTTTTCCTCTAAAGAACATGTATAAGTTTAATAAGAGCATTACACCTAAATAAATGGAGAAACCACCAATTTTAGCACTTAATTTTTCAATTAAATCTTGCATTGTAAACTCGCCGCCATAGTATGACAATTTCAGAATAAGTAACGCAAACCCTAGGTTCAATAAATAAAAGCCCAATCTAAAAAGTTTGTTGGTTGACGTTGCAATCTCTTCTCGGCCTCTAAAAATATCCATCATAAATACCTGCGCATTTTTAAAGAGGGTTTTCGCAACATAATAGGTCAAGTACACTGCAGTTGGCAGGTATATAAGGTAGGCGATAACGACCATTGTTAAATTTGAAGATTCCATAATTATTGTTTTTGTTTATTTGATTTTAGTTTAAAAAAAGATTTGATTTCGTGAAAATGAGATAGCCACCACAGGTTAGCATAGTGCATCAATCCCAATGTGATAATTATTTTACCAGAGCGCCAAGCAACAACATCAACTAATTCTGGAAAACTGTAAATATTGCTCCAACCTGTAATTGTAAGAGCGATATATCCTAGGTTAAACAGGTAATAACCTAATAGGAGTAATTTGTTAATACTATCAACCAAGTGTAATTCCTCTTCAAAAAACCGCTCTAAATAGAATTTGCCATCTTTATAAAACTGCCAGCCAATAACACCTATTACGTAAAACATGATGATGAGAAAACTGAGATATCCGATTGATGTAAATGTCATGTTATTGTATGTTTTCTAACTTTTAGAAAAAAATGAAAGTTTAGTTTAAATTTTTTTAACCCTCCCTTTTAAATTCTTGTTTTTGTAGTTCCATGAATCAAATGTATATAAATATTTTGGAACTTTCAGAAATAATTGAAAGTTTATTTCGGGATTCAATAATTCTCTTTAGAAATTGTGCGAATTAAGAGATCATTATGGCAATTAAAACAATTAACCTGCAACTTTTCATATCTTGACGGTTATAAATCAACGTTAATGTCATCATATTGGCAGGTAAATCTTATGGCAAATCAATTAAAACAAATTGCATTGATATTCTTCCTAATTGCGGGAGCAGTGAGTTGCAAGAAAAACGAAATCAATAACGCTAAAGACTTTGAAAAGTATTTAGAAGATGAAATGAAGGATCAAAACATTCCTGCATTATCCGCCTTAATATTTAAAGGAGAATCAATTCTTTTCGAGGGAAATTATGGGCAAGCAAATATTGAAGACAACATTAATTTAGAAAGCACGCATCCATTTTTACTAGCCTCTATTTCAAAAACAATCACTGGTGTAGCGTTGCTTCAATTGTATGAAGATGGATTGTTTAGTTTAGATGATCCAATCAATGATTATTTATCATTTACAGTGAATGGACCTGAGGAAACAACACCTATAACTTTTAAAATGCTGTTAACTCATACCTCTGGAATTGCTGATGGCCCTGCTTTGGATGGACAATATTATTATGGAGTAGATAGCCCAGTCGCATTGGATTATTTTTTAGAAAACTATTTAGTTTCTGGCGGCGAATTTTACAGTGCAACTGAAAACTATTATGACTTTGAACCTGGAACAGATATTGAATACTCGAACATGGGAAATGCTTTAATAGGAGTGTTAGTAGAAGAAATTTCAGGCATGAGTTTTAATGCTTATTGTAAAGAAAAAATATTTACTCCAATGGGCATGACCCATACTTCTTGGCGTTTAGATGAAATAACAGGAACAATCGTAATGCCATACAATTATTCAGGAGGAGATTATGAGGCAATTGGTCATTATACCTTTACCGATTACCCAAATGGAGGTTTACGTTCAACCGCAAATGATATGTTTAAATTTTTGAGTGCAATTGCGCAAAATGGAACCTACGGAGGAGTAGAATTATTAAACGCAACAACTGTAAATGCAATGACAAGTTTGCAAATACCTGACTTAGATGACGAAACAGGTTTACATTTTTTCATAATGAACAAAGACAATGAACTTTGGGGGCATGATGGAGGAGAGCAAGGCGTTGCAACAATTATGGCCTATAATAAATCTACAAAAGTAGGTGCTATTATTCTATCCAACCAAGGTGAAGTTAATTTGGATAAAATATTGGAAGAAGCATATTTATTAGGCTTGAAGCTTTAACTGTACTTGGTGAAAAGATGATTGATTAGGAGACAAAAGACAAAAGACAAAAGACAAAAGACACAACACAACACAACACAACACAACACAACACAAAAATACTAAGTACCAAGTACTAGATACTAAGTACCAAGTACTAATAATAAATTCCAACTTTTATAACACCACCGTGTACTTATTAAAAACACCTTGACAATTGGAGAAAAAGGAAAAAGACACGAACGACTTAATTAAGGCATGCTTGAAAAATAATCAGGCCGCCCAATTTCAGCTTTACAAGCAGTATTCTAATGCAATGTATTCGACAACAGTGCGCATGTTGGGGAATAATGAGGATGCAGAGGACGCTTTGCAGGATGCTTTTGTAAATGCTTTTAAACATCTCAAAAGATTTGACGGCCGAGTGACTTTTGGAGCGTGGTTGAAGCGAATAACAATTAATGTTTGCTTGAATAAACTGCGTAAAAAGAAGTTGAAATGGTTAGAGCTCGATTTTGATATTCCAGATCATCATGAGGATGAAGAATTTAAAATTGATCCTGAAGCATTAAATGCCGACATAGAAAAGTTACCCTCAGGTTGTAAAACTGTTTTCACGTTAAAAGCCTTCGAAGGTTATAAGCATGAAGAAATTGCGCAAGAATTAAATATAAGTCTGTCTACCTCCAAATCTCAATTCGTTAGGGCGAAGAAACTACTCAATTTTTCACTAAAAAAATTAGTACAGTTATGAAAGATCCCTTATTAACATATATAGAAGATAATAAACAAGAACTAGATAGGCATACCCCAAATGCAAAGAATTGGGATGCGATTGAAGGTCGAATTAATAAACCTAAAAAACGAAAAAAAGCACTATTATACTTGGTTGCAACAGCAGCAGTATTGGTTGCTGCCTTTTTCATTATTGATTATAATGCTGCTCCAACAGATGATGGAATCGCTCAGTTTGATGCCGACCCTACCATGATTGAAGCATTTGATTCGGTTGGAATTGAACGTGGAAATGATGTAGAATGGAATGACAAACCGCTCACTCAAAAAGTAAATATTGGTGATGATCCTATTGGAAATGCCGTGATCGGAACTGATGTGACTTATGAATGGTCTCATAACTTGGATGCCTCATATACTTATAATGGCAAAACTGATGGGCGTGCTACATATTCAGTAACATTGGCGGATAATGCAGCGTGTGGTACAGTGTCTAACCAAGAAAAAAATCTTGATTTAGGATATTATAATTCTCGAAACAAAAATGTTTTGAGAGGTAATGGTCTCGCTTGGTCAGAACCAGAGGGGATTGTGACGCAGCAATATGAAGTTAATCGCTATTATGAACAATATGATAATTTTAACGAAAACGCATTTGAAACTCCATTAGAGCAACCGCTTTCAACCTTTGGAATTGATGTAGATGGTGCAGGGTATAGTAATATGCGTCGTTTTATTCAAAGTGGATATTTACCTCCTAAAAATGCAGTAAAGCTAGAGGAGATGGTAAACTATTTTAATTATGATTTACCCGAACCTTCAGGTGAAGATCCATTTTCAATTACAACAGAGTTAGTGGATTGTCCATGGGAAAAGGATCACCTATTAATGCAAGTTGCATTGCAGGGAGAAAGTATTGAAATGGATGAGAATCAATCTAACAATCTAGTTTTTTTATT
>CAKZPK010000067.1 GCA_937139035.1 uncultured Crocinitomix sp.
ACAATCATTGGTTATTCCGTCCCTAAAGATGTGGAACTACCTGCCAACTTTAAAACAATTGCAATTCCTGCAAGTAATTACAGCATTGTAAAGGCAGAAGGAGACTTAACAGCAACAGCTGTTTTTGACGCTTGGACCACTGTGTGGAAACATGATTTAAACAGAACTTATATGGCCGATTTTGAGGTTTATGGCAAAGAGGCAACCAACCCTAAAGACGGAAAAATTGATATTTTTGTAGGAATCAATTAGCACTTATTAAGCTAATAACCCATTCATAAAAACATGAGTAAACTAGACGAGTTTTATTTAGATCAAAAAGAACCTTTAGGAAGTTGCTTAATCGCATTAAGAGACCTCATCAAAGCATATAATGATCAAATAACAGAGCGGTGGTATTATCGTTTGCCATGTTTTTTTAACAAGGAAAAAAAATTTTGCTATCTGTGGATTGACAAAAAAACGAACAATCCATACATAGCTTTTTACCCGGGCACAAAGCTCAATCACCCACAATTAGAACAAGGCAACCGCACACAGTCAAAAATTTTGCGCATCCAAGCGAACGAAGACCTCCCCTTAGAAACCATCTACAATATTATTAACGAGAGTTTAACTATATATCATGATTTTGTTTAAAAATCAACACCTACTCTCTTTCACCCGCATTTAAAAGATTTAGGCATCAAATTTGTATTTTAGTTTCAAAATTTGAACCTTTATACGAAAATGCTGCATTATTTCAACCTCATTTAAATAGTAATGTTGCTCTAAATCCAACACTATGAAAAAACATTACATTTTGTATATAGCATTTATTGCTACCTTAATTACTTCCTGTACTCAACGTGTTTATCTCACCGTTAATGAACCTCCAATTGTCCATTTAGATAAAATGTACAACCGCGGTGGTGTTGTTAACAGAAGTTTTTCTGAGGGTGGTTCAAAAATATTAGAGGCTATAGATAACGGACTCTCTTTAGAAGGAGATTTAGATATTAAAGGTTCAAATGCAGCTGTACAAGGTATTTTTGATCAACTTACTACCAATCAGCGTTTTGAATTTGTAACAATAATGGACAGTTTAACCGTTAAAAATGGCGGAATTGATGTTTTTCCAGCAGCACTACCCTGGTTTAAAGTTGAAAAACTTTGCCTAAAAAATGAGGTTGGTTTTCTAATAGCATTAGAGGTTTACGACACTGATACTAAAGTTTCTTACGCAACTGGTAGCACTACCAAAAACACACCATTAGGTGCAGTTACCGTTCCTACACACAAAGCAACAGTTACTACAATTGTAAAAACAGGTTGGCGAATTTATGATCCTGTCAATAAAACAATTTTGGATGAATTTTGGTTAACAGACCGTATTAGCTCAACAGGTAGCGGAATTAACCCCGTTGCCGCACTCTCTACCATTTTAAATCGTGGACAAGCTGTGCAACAGTTAAGTAATGATATTGGGCGTTTTTATGCGCGCAGAATCGAACCGCAAAGCTTTAGAGTATGGCGGAACTACTTTAATAAAGGCAGTCAAAATTTAAAAATTGCAAAAAGACGATCAGAAGTAGGTGATTGGGATGGAGCCGCAGAAATGTGGGAAAAAGATTTAAACCACCCAAAACGTAAAGTAGCAGGTCGGGCACATTATAACATGGCCATTTATAAAGAAATTCAAGGAGATGTTTATGGCGCACTTGAAATGGCACAAAAAGCTTATTCAGACTATAATATTAAAGAGGCGCAAAACTATTCAAGAATATTGCGTAATCGTATTGCACGGCGAGAAAAAGAAAAAGCATTGAGCGGAGATTAAAAAAACAATTCGTTTAGTTTGTAAAGAGGGCGGTAATTTTAGGATTATTGCTCTTTTTTCTTTTTTGGTGTTCCCTAAAATAGGGTCGGGCTATTCGCTAAAGTCATGGCAAACCATGAGCTATCGCTGCTATCCCTAACACAAGTCTTAGCTGCATTTTTAATCTTGTTTTGTTAGCGTTTAAATTAAATGCTTAAAACAGAAAATCTCCTCTCTTAACATTTTTTAAAGGTAAAAAGTGAAATTTTTTCATGCTTGCACGTTCTACTAAAAAAGGCGCAGTTCATTTACTGCGTTCCGTACGTATAAATAAATTAAAATTAGAGGACATGAAGCAGACATTTTTAAAAATCACAGCAGCAACATTCATAGGCGTTATTGCAGGCGCATTTACAGTTTTATCTTTCACCAATCAACAAGCAGAAGTAGTTGCTACAAATAATCCAACAACTACAGAAACACCAACAGTCATTTCATCTGTTGCACTTACAAATAATCAGACTGATACTGAATGTAAAGCATATGCTGATCTTACTCCAGCATCAGAAAAAGGAGTTGAAACGGTTGTACATATAACAACAGAATTCATTCGAGAAGAAATTACATACGATCCGTTTTTACAACTTTTTTATGGCGAAGATGCTTATAAAACAAGAAAAAGACACGGAATGGCTTCTGGGTCAGGGGTAGTTGTTTCACCTGAAGGCTATATTGTCACAAATAACCATGTTGTGCAAGATGCTCATAAAATTACAATCACACTAAATGGTAATAAATATAATGGCGAATTGGTTGGTACTGATCCTTCTACAGATTTAGCAGTCATTAAAATCAATAAATCCAATCTTGATTATTTAGAATTTGCAGACTCAGATGACCTACGATTAGGAGAATGGGTATTAGCAATTGGTAATCCGTTAAATCTGCAAACTACTATTACGGCAGGAATTGTAAGTGCAAAAAACAGAAATATTGATTTGTTAGCAGGAAATTACAATCCAGAAGAAAACGTTTTTCCAGTTGAATCCTTTATTCAAACTGATGCAGCTGTTAATTCAGGAAATAGCGGAGGCGCCTTAGTAAACCAAAAAGGGCAATTGGTTGGTATTAATACAGCCATAGCATCTGGTAACGGGTTTTACACCGGTTACTCTTTTGCCATTCCTGCTAATATTGTTAAAAAAGTAACTTATGACCTTATTCAACATGGTGAGGTAAAACGAGTGCAATTAGGCGTTAATATTATGCAAAACAATAGTGAGGTATCTAAAAGCAATCAATTAGCAACTGAAAAAGGAGTTGTAATTACTGCCATTGTAAGCGGCGGAAATGCATCAAGTGCAGACATAAAAACTAAAGATGTTATTTTATCAGTAGGTAATAAATCAATCGGATCAATTAACGAATTACAAGCCGAGTTAGCCGTTCACCAACCAGGTGATAGAATCAATTTAGGAATAATGCGTGGTCAAGAATTAAAAAATGTAAGTATTCTACTTCAGTAACGACTAGACAAAAATAATGCACTTTTCATAGGGTGGTTAGTTTAAAGTAAAAGGTCGAATCTTAATTGATTCGGCCTTTCTTTTTATCGTATTTTTAATACACTTTCAACCAATCACAAATACGGTAGAAATCAACTATAGCAATTTTACAGAAGGATGTTATACTATGAATATTTATAATGCTTTGGGGAGAAAACCACTTTTAAAACAGGAGCAATTTTTAAACAAAGGCGGAACAATCCAACTTGATTTAAGTGAGTTAAATGCGGGAATCTATTTTCTATCTTTTGAAAAAGCAGAAAACAAAGCCCTCAAACTAATTAAGAATTAGTACTAAAATACGTACAGCAAAAGGTTCCCCCCTTCGGGAGCGAGCCTTTTTTATTTAACAATAGCTTTTAAAGTATACGATTTTTCTCTATTTACTCTAATAAAGTAAGTCCCTGTTGTTTGAACGTAATTGTTTAAAATAATTTTTCCAGCATTAACATCATCCGAAGATACGGTTGCTATTTTCGCTCCAATCGTAGAGTATATTTCAACTTCTGTATTTTCAACCTCAACCAACTGAATAATAGTTTGATTGTTCGAATAGTAAACCCAATCATTCAATTCCTTTGATGAATTATCAATATTTGAAAAATTACTCGCATAATAAACAGCATCATAAGCATTCACACGGCCATAGCCCATTTCCTCCGACCACATTCCAAACTCCTCTAGCGAATCATAATCATAACCACCAACTTTTTGC
>CAKZPK010000068.1 GCA_937139035.1 uncultured Crocinitomix sp.
AATTATGATAGAGATACTTTAATTGAAGGAGTTTCTTGTCAAGTAATTGAGAGTACTCTTTATAAGTTTTATGATGGTGGTGATTTTGCAGGAGAAACTAAATTTCCAATAGAGATTACTTATGTTTCTGGTGATACGGTATTTTATCGAAATAATGATGAGTTTTTTGTTCTCTTTAATTTTGGTGCTGAGGTTGGCGATACTTGGATTATTTCGGATGTGCCATCTGAAGAGTTTATGGACTGTGATGAAGAGTCTGTTATTCAGGTAATGGAGACAGGGGTGATGGATATTGCAGGAGAATCTTACCGTTATTTAGATTTAGAACCGACCGCAAACTCACCTTTTGGGTTTAAAGGGAGGTATGTTGAACGATTTGGTTTGGTGAGTACAGGTTTGGAGCAGTTCAGGTATTTATTTCCACGACAATATGGCTGCGAAGGAATTCCAGATGATTTTCCAACTGAGTTTGGTTATTTTGGTTTCTTATGTTTTGAAGATGATTCTTTTTCACTTTATAATCCGACAAGTAATTCTTGTACTAAAGTTGTTGGACTACCCGAAAATGCGGAATTAAGTCAGGTGGCGTGCTATCCAAATCCAGCTTCTAGTTCACTGGAAATAACCGCTAGTCAAGAAATTGAAATGGTAACTGTTTATTCTTCCACTGGCGAATCTGTTATGTCAACAAGTCCGGCGCAATATGCTGTTCAAATGGATGTTTCGGTCTTATCTCCGGGTGTATACATCTTTGATGTGCGTTTGCAAAATGGAGGAGTTGAAAAAGTAAAGGTTGTTTTGAATTAGTCTTATTCAATCATTCTATACAACTCAATCGTTTTAAATAATCGATAATTCTCAGGGCATGATTCTTGCGGTTTTTGTAGAAATCGCAAAAAATAGAATTATGAAAAAAGGATTACAAATTATAGCTGTATTTGCAGCTTTTTTATTCGTGAGTTGTGAAAAGGACAGCTTAAATTATACAGAAAGAAAAATCGTTGGTTCTTGGGATTATACTAAAGTGAAGTATAATCGATCTTGGTCTGTCTCTACATCAGATCTCACGACAGATTATCAATCTATACAAATGGATTTTAACGCAGATTTTTCGGCTAATTATTCAAATTCTGAAACAGGAGAAACTGGAACTGGACTTTGGGAATTAACACAAACCTATTCGGATGATAACTGTGTTACTACCATCTATGTTTCATTTACAGATGATGAAAGCGGCGAGTTAAGTCAGGTTGTTTTTGAAAATGCAAATATTTGCAATCGAAGAATGCAGGCTTATTATCAAGAGAAGGATGGTCGATTTCGTTATGTGTTGGAAAAGTAGTAAGCGGGTGACTTTATGTAGGTTTTCGGCTTGATTCTTGCTTAACCAATTGATGTGGTCAGGAACAATATGGTCAATTCATTATTGAAGTAAATGATGCAATTGACATTTGTTTATCTAAAATAGCTAAATTTGCACCACAATTTTAGAATATGTTAATACAAGCATTAAAGTCTAAAATCCACCGCGTAAAAGTTACCGAGGCGGATTTGAATTATATCGGAAGTATCACTATTGATCCTGACCTTTTGGAGGCAGCCAATATGATTGAGGGCGAAAAAGTACAAATTGTCAATATTAATAATGGCGAACGAATTGAAACTTATATTATTGCTGGAGAGCGTGGTAAAGGTGGTATTTGTTTAAACGGACCTGCTGCGCGTCGTGTGGCTGTTGGAGATGTTATTATCATTATTGGATACGCTTATATGGAGTTTGAAGAAGCGAAAACCTTTAAGCCATCCTTAATTTTTCCTAACACAGAGACAAATAAACTAGATTAACACAATTAGTTGATTAGTTCTTCGTTAATGCAGTTTGCATATCCTCCAAAAACCACTGAATGAAGTCAAAAATTATTTCAGCCCTAAAGATTATTTTGCCACTAGGTTTTGGCGTATTCTTGATTTGGTTGTTTTATGATGCACTTTGTGAAGATCAGAAAAAAGATTTGTTTGCTGCATTTGGCAAAGCAAATTACTTCTGGGTTTTTATAGCACTAAGTTTTGCTTTTTTAAGTCATGTAAGTCGGGCATATCGTTGGCGATATTTGCTCAAACCAATGGGCTACAAAATTAATTTTTGGAATGCTTATCATGCGTTGATGATTGGTTATATCGTCAATATCGTTTTTCCAAGAGCGGGTGAGGCAAGTAGAGCAGGTGTGCTATCAAAAACAGAGAATGTTCCTTTTCAAAAAGGGTTCGGAACCATTGTTGCGGAACGTGCTGTTGATGTAGTCATGTTAGGTATTGTTTCTTTAATTGCCTTAGCATTGCAATATGATAAGATAGATTTATTTCAGCATAAAATAGCTACGTTTAATGAGGGGATGTCTACTTGCGGAAACGGGGCAGTGTTTTCTGTTTTAGGAATGATTGTTAAGTATGCAATTATTGCTGGTGTTGTTGGGGCTGTTGTTTTAACAGTTTTCAAGAAGTCGTTCAGAACTAAAATTGTAAATTTTGTAAAAGGGTTATTTGAGGGGATTTTTTCTATCTTCAAAACAGATCAAAAAATACCATTTATTGGCCATACCTTATTCGTTTGGATTATGTATGTAGCTAATTTTACGGTTTGTTTATATGCGCTTGATTCAACTGCGAATTTAGGATGGGATGCTATTTTAGCCGGCTTTGTTGCGGGTACACTTGGGATGATTCTAGTTCAGGGAGGTATTGGCGTTTACCCGGCTTTTGTAGGTTTAATTCTAACCATCTATTTAGCAAGTCCTGATTATAGCGGAATTTTACCTGATGCATTAGCAATTGGTTGGATTAATTGGACTTCTCAGACCATTTTAATGATTGTGCTTGGTTTAATATCATTGGCACTTAATGGCAAAAATGTTAAATTTGACAAGAATGAGCCACTTACAGAAACTGAATCAGAAAATTCTTAACGAATCTCAACTTTTATTGGAACTAGAAGCCTGCAAAAATGCGGGTAGAAAAGTTGTGTTCACAAATGGTTGTTTTGATATTTTGCATAAAGGTCATGTTACTTACCTTGCAGCGGCTGCCGATTGTGGAGATGTACTTGTACTTGGACTTAATAGTGATGCTTCAGTTCGTCGCCAAGGAAAAGGAGATGATCGCCCTGTAAATAATTTTGATGCACGTGCAACTGTTATAGCAGGGTTAGGATTTGTTGATTATGTGATTGAGTTTGATTCAGACACACCTTATGATCTTATTGCAACGCTTGAACCTAATGTATTAGTGAAGGGCGGTGATTACGATCCAACTGAGGAAGATAAGGAAGCAAAAAAATATATTGTAGGTAGGGATGTTGTGTTGGCGAATAATGGCGAAGTAAAAACGATTGATTTAGTAGATGGTTTTTCAACTACAAATTTGATTAATAAATTAAAGAAATGACGATAAAAGAAGCGCAAGAATTAGTTGATAACTGGATTAAAACCTACGGAGTTCGTTATTTTAATGAGCTAACCAATATGGCTCAATTGACTGAAGAGGTTGGTGAAGTCGCTCGAATAATTGCACGGCGTTATGGAGAGCAATCTGAAAAAGAATCTGATAAAAATAAAGACCTTGGAGATGAGATGGCGGATGTACTTTGGGTGCTAATCTGTTTAGCTAATCAAACTGGAATCGATTTAGAAGCTGCTTTGCAAAAAAATCTGGATAAAAAAACTAAGCGAGATAATAAGCGGCATCTAGAAAATGAAAAACTAAAGTAAGCTAAGAAACTTGGCTTATGAAAAGACCTATGCGGTAGGTTAGATAACCGATAAGGATTATTATACCAATAATACTGATGTTTTTTCCATGTTTTCTATCGTTCTCTGAATAGGCAAAAACTTTGTCTCCTTTTGTAGTAGTCTTTTTTGACTTCCATAAATACCAGCCTATTAATAACCCCATTACTGTTATAAATAGAAGGAATAATACTCCTTTAATTATAATTGCTAAAACTCCTCCTAGTATCGCGCAGCCATAGCCAATAGCTATTTGTATGCTGGAGCTTTTTTCAGGATGATCCAATTCTTTATTGCGTTCTGTTTTTAGTGACTCTAAATGTTCTTGAGAAATATCTTCACCTCTTTCTCCCAGTAGCTTTTTTGCAAAGGCATAGTCATAGGTGCTCCATTCATCTCTCTTGGCAAGTATGTCATACAATTCTTCATTCGAGAATTTGAAAAGGTAATGTGTTTTATCTGTTAAGTCAACTTCCTTTTCGGCTTGTTCTTCTAGTAGTTTATGGACTAAATCAAAATTATCAGGATCTATAAAAACTTGAATTCCCGAAACTTTATTTCCTGTAAATGTAATATCTACATCAAATGAGTTTTCTACTAAACTAAATTCTATATTGTTACTTTCTAGTGTGTTGGTTAGTTCACTAGCGTCTTGAAGTGTTGGAAAGGTATCAAAAAGGGACTTTTCGTTCATGTAATAATTATTAATTTCTTTGGTCTGCTCCTGCATCCAAGTTTGTTATGTCTCTTGCGTCGCCATCAATATCTTCGTCTGGAAAATTTTCAGCACCCGTAGCAAAGTTTTGTGCGCTTGAACTTTCGTTTAAATGTAGGTTTCGGTTGGCAAAGTCTTGGAAATTGATATCGCCAGAAGTAGTAAGGTTGTAGAGGTCTGAATAAGTTTGACTACTGTAAATGAATTCAGTGCCGCCGTCTGTGCGAATGAGGATGTTACCGACAAAGCTAAGTGCCACATCTGTTAGCGATTCATTGGTGCTAATTGGTGACTTATTGTTTGTGATGATGGAGTTAAATCGAACGACAACTTGTCCAATATGATTTGTTGCTGTGCCGTTGCTAGCTAAATTCACTCCTCGTTTGCCATTGTCATAAATGAAGTTGTTTTCAATTAAAAGTAAACCATCATTTCCAGGATGATCCGAGTAGTAACTTATTCCATGGTCAGTTGCGTTGTACAAAATGTTTTTTGAAACCTGTCCATAAGTCCGAATACTAACACAGTTTCCCTGGTCGTTAATTACATCATGAATAATGTTTTCGCTAATGTTGACATTGTAACCTTGAAAGTAAATGCCATGGTGCGGATGTCCCGCAATGCTGCTTGCGTTCGATAGACCCACATTATAAATGTTGTTCCCTTTAATAATTGTGTTAATGTGATTCTCGGCCGCTAATATTCCGTTGTGGTCAATATCATAGATGGTGTTTTCTAAAATTTTTACACCATCTGAATTTCCACTGTTTCTAAATCGAATTGCATTTTCAGAAATACTTTTGAATGTACAGTTTTCAATGCAAAGGTTGTCAACATCTCTTATTTGCAACGCATCCCCTTTAATATCTTCAAAAATGCAGTTTCGTATTATAGTACCGTCATAGTCATGTCCATCAATAAGTAGGGTTTGATTGAAGGTTTGGTTTTCTATTAAACCAGGCGCTAGGTCAGTAATAGGCTCATTTTTTTTGCAGTTAATTAATGTAGCAATTAGTACGAGTAAAATGGGCTGTAAATATTTCATCTACGTTTAATTTTTTGTGAACTTAAATAGCTCCGTCTTTTGTGCGGTACTTATTCTAATGAGGTAAATCCCTGTGCTAAAATGCGAAACATCAATTGCGTTATTGGTTATATCATCCATGCTTGCAATTAGATCTCCGTTAGTTGAGTAGATTTTTAGCTGCATTTTTTCGTCTAAATTTGATCGGATGTATAGGGTGTTTTGCGTTGGATTGGGGTATAAAGTAATGGTGTTTTGTGTGTAGTTGGGTAGCTCGGCTTCGGCTGTGAGGTATCCTTTTAGATTAATTTCTGCAACTGAAGTCCTGACATCATCATCAAAAGAGTTAACAGCTGCAAATTTAATATACCTTCCGCTTACCTCAGGAAACAATATATATTGCTTGATTTCAGTTCTGAAAAGAGTGCCTGCTGCTATTGGAAGCCCCCAATCTGCTCCGTCTTCGCTTATATATAGTTCGTAATTCTCAATTCTTCCTTCCCATGGAGGCGAAAAATTAGAGTTGGCGGTGTAATAAAATTCATTGATTGTGTATAGGTTATTTAAATCAATGATCAAGTCGTGTGATCTGGGTTCTGTGTTTCCCCATGGCACATGGTAATAGGTGTCTAAATTTCCATCAAATGCTTTTTCGCCTTCATAGCCAACCTGAGGGGGAGTGGAGCTTACCAAGGTCCAATCATCTTGTGAAATTTCAGGATAATGGTCTTCATGAATTTCGGGGATGGATACAGTAAATCGAACTTGATTGTCTCCAATTAATTCGATTGCCGTGATTTGAATGCCTGAATTTTCTCCTGTCCACCAATTACTGTTTGGTGTAGAGGTTGGTGTGAATGTGTTTCCTGGTAAATAAATATCACCTTCATTTCCGCCTGGTTCTAGTCCTCCTTCTAATTCGAATAATCCATCTGCTTGTTCAATTGAGTGGTGATAATGTAATAGAGGTGTCATGTCTTGTTGAGTGTTTGAATTATTCACCTTTGTATCAGTGTGCCAAATTAATAATCCTAATGGGGCTGGAAATCTTGAATTACCAATAAAATCTTCATTTCGTGCTTCAATAGTGAAATATTCTAAAGGATCATGTGGGTTTCTTATCGCAACAATACTGTCGCCATCAGCACGTAATGTAATTGTTGTGCTAGTTCCAGTCTCGGGTTCCAGTATATGTCCCCAATTATATTCAACTGAAAAGGGGCCTCCAATGGGTTCAACATCTGGTTTGCCTCCTGACATTAGTGTGTAGAAGGAAGTTCCGCCTGAATCATAGTCTGTGTCATAAGTATCAGGAAATCCAAAGATCCCATGTCCAGATTCATGTAATGTCATAAAAAGATTATGATCTGAGTCCCATGGGGCTTGTAGTACTGAACCGTAAATTGAACCAATGGATTCTCCGTTTGAAAGAGTCCAATTTGGGCCATGTGAAGCTCCAACGCCTGCTGGTCCCCATGCACTGCTTATTATCATAACTGAACGTAATGCCCCAGTAGGGCCTGGATCTTCCTCGCTGTGGGTTGATAAATCATCCCAATTGTAATCTGGGTAGGTTGTAATGATATTCTCTAGTGCGTCTTGCCATAATAGAATTCCTTCGTACCACGGCAGTGCTTCATAGTAAGAAACTGATTCTGGTGCGGTGTAGAAAAATATGTCGTGTGTAATGTCTAGATTCCTTTTAGTTTGTTGGTGCCAATATTTACGAAAAGTGCGTTCAACTCCTTCCTCATTGTATGTTATGCCATTTATTAGGCTGTCTAATTGAGTTGGGGTTACTGAAGCAGGTGTGTCTGGATAATCAATATAGATGGTGATTCCATGTAATGGCGAATTAGCGTCTGTTTGGGCAAAATTAGTGTTCTCAATTGTTATAAATATTATTAGTAGCGATATCCAGAGAGTTTTCATATAGAGGGAAACTTCGTTGTTAGTACAGTTGCGTTTCCTAAGGTAACCATTTAATCCATTATGGATTTAATATGGATTGTGAGGTGTTAATCTTGATTGTGAAAAGAGAGGTGTTCTTCTTTAGTTAGCCTGTATTGATTAATGCTTTTGTAAACGCCATCAATGCTGTAGTGCTCTATAAGTTCTGCTTCTTTAATCATACCGTTTTTAAGAAGTACTTTTTCAGATGAGACGTTATCTAAAAAACGAGTAGCAAAAATCTTGTTAAGCTTCAATGATTTGAATCCGAAATTAAGTGCTGCTTCTAGTGCTTCTGTTGCTACTCCTTGTCCCCAAAATTCTTCAGCAATCCAATAGCCTACTTCTGCACGGTTATGCTCTTTGTCTATATTTAAGCCAATTTCTCCAATTAGTTCATTATGAGCTTTAAAAGTGATAGCAAAAATATATCTGTTTTCATTTTCTAAGCCTTGCAAAATTACGTTGTATCTAAAAATAGCATCTGTTTCCTTGTAAGGGTATGACATGTTGAAAATGTTTGCGGCAATTTTTTTATTGTTCGCGTATTTTATAAGTGAGGGTAGGTCACTCAGTTCCATGCGCCTTAGTTTAAGTTGTGGCGTATAGATTTCTTCCAGTGTTTTCATTAATTCAATGCGATTTATCTGTGTTGATCTATTAGAATGACATTTCCATCTGGATCCATCATGGTAATGCTGGCTGGTCCGGTTGTGTCATTGTCTGTTTCTTTTTCTAGTTTAATGCCCTTTGTCTGTAGCTCGCTTTGAATATTTCTTACGTCATCAAATGACGCTAGGTTTCCTGCGTTTTGATCCCATCCTGGGTTGAAGGTTAATATATTGTTTTCAAACATACCTTGAAAAAGGCCGATAAGTGTATCTCCGTTTTTCATAATGAGATAATTCATTTTTAAATCACCTGCAAATACTGTGAATCCTAATTTTTCGTAAAAAGTTTGCGAGGCGTTTATGTCTTTAACACTTAAACTCACTGAAAATGCTCCTAATTTCATGTTATTAAATTTTAATTGTCTATGGACAAGATAATCATTTAAAAAACAATAATTGAAGTGTTACTTTATTGAGGATATTTTGTCCCAATAGGCTATTATTTCTCCGCTTTCGTTAAACTTAAAAAAGTTCATTGAAGCATATTTTTTGTCAGCCGACCATGTTTGTGTGGTTTGCATTGTTACCAAGTCTTTGCTTGCAATGGACCGTTCTATAACTATGGTTCTGTCTTCATACTGGTCGTCTAAATCTTCAAAATAGCTAATGAATGATGCCTTTGAATTTCCTAATAAAGGATTGTCGATTTCAAAAGTATCTCCCGTAAATATGCTAAGGACAAAACTAGGGTCTCCATTGAATGAGTATAAATAGAAATAATGTGCAATTAGTTTGTTTAAATCTTGATCTTGCGCCATAATGTGCTGTTTTGGGTGTTGTTAGCGTTAATTTAATCAAACTTTTTGGTCTACTATTACAATACTGAAAATTTTGTATTTGCTTTGATTAATTGGAAACGTTCATGACAGAATGTGGTTTCTAGGCTGTCAATTATTGTGCGGCTTCAACTTTTGCCACATTTTGGCAAGTGAATTGATTTATGGAGTAGGCATTTTCTGGAAGTTGTTTAAAGTGATGGTCTACGCTGGTGTGTTTAATTCGTAATCCAGTATGCTTTCGGAATAGTTCGGTGATTTCACTCTGATTGGATTTGTTGTCAGAAAGTATATCTACCAGATTCAACCAACTTTTTTACAATGTTTTTTATGTTTGAATAGTGGCTTCCTAATTGATGGTTGAAAGTTTGTTTTAATACATGGTATTGCCATTGAGTGTCTCAGTAGGAATTTCTTGCATGGCATCCCAATGTTCAAGAATTTTTCCATTATTATCAAATCTGAAAAAATCCATGGTGACGTATTCTTGATTACCTGGCCAAGTTTGGTGCGTATGTAAAGCGACAAGATCGTCTTGAGCTATTGCGCGAACAAATTCTATCGACTTTTCAGGATATTCAAGTTGCATTCTTTCAAAATAAAGAATAAACGGTTCTTTGCCATTTCCAACTAAAGGGTTGTGTTGAATATAATCTTCTCCAACGTATAGTTCAACTGCTTTCCTGGGTTCGCCCTCATATGACATTTTATAAAAAGCAATTGCATTTTCTTTGTTAGATTCTAAAGTAACGTTCATAATAGATTGTTTTGCTGAATAGTATGAATTTAAAGATACTGTTTTAACAGATGCAAAGAGATTGAGTGCTGTTTAAAATTTTGATGTCCTACTATTATTAGGAGGATGTGATTGAGTTTTGTTTAGGGTGATAAATGAAAGGTTCAATTGGATAAAAACTGAAAAGGGCCATTCACCTGCAGATGAACGACCCTTTTCGCCTTTGGTAGAAGTAAAGCTTTACTTTGCCGCCGCCGCTTCTTCAACAGCAGGGCCTTTAATTTGTTCAATTATCTTAGCTTCCAACTCTTCCATTAGCTCTGGGTTGTCTTTTATCAATGATTTAACCGCATCTCTTCCTTGTCCAAGTTTGGTGTCGCCATAGCTAAACCATGAACCGCTTTTCTTGACAATTCCGTGATCAACACCTAGGTCTAAAATCTCACCTACTTTAGAGATTCCTTTACCGTACATGATGTCAAATTCGGCTTTTTTAAATGGAGGAGCTACTTTGTTTTTTACAATTTTTACACGTGTTCTATTACCAATTACTTCGTCACCATCTTTAATTTGGCTTGAGCGTCTAATGTCAACACGAATAGATGAATAGAATTTTAAAGCATTACCACCTGTTGTTGTTTCAGGATTTCCAAACATTACACCAATTTTCTCTCTCAACTGGTTAATGAAAATGCAACATGTATTTGCTTTGTTAATAGAGCTTGTTAATTTTCGCAAGGCTTTAGACATTAAACGGGCTTGAAGTCCCATTTGTGAGTCACCCATCTCTCCTTCAATCTCAGCTCTTGGAGTAAGTGCTGCCACTGAATCTATAATAAGAATGTCAACAGCTCCAGATCGAATCAAATTGTCAGCTATTTCCAAAGCTTGTTCTCCGTTGTCTGGTTGCGAAACCAATAAGTTTTCTGTGTCGATTCCTAAAGATTCAGCGTAATATCTGTCAAAGGCGTGCTCCGCATCTACAAATGCTGCAATTCCGCCAGTTTTTTGACATTCCGCAATAGCGTGCAAGGCTAATGTCGTTTTACCTGATGATTCTGGTCCGTAAATTTCCACAATTCTACCTTTTGGGAAACCTTTTACGCCAAGTGCGATATCTAAAGTCAATGATCCGGATGAAATAACGTCAATGTCTTCAATCGCACTGTCGCCTAATTTCATTACCGTACCTTTTCCATACGTTTTTTCTAATTTGTCAAGGGTTAATTGTAACGCCTTTAACTTTTCTGATTTTACTTCTGCCATAATTAATAATTTTAATACAAAGGAATTCTACCAGAACGTAATCTATTTACGTTCTCCTTATTTTTTTTAATTATTTTCTAATTCTTCCAAAATTTGTTCAGTATGTGCTTTTGTTTTCACTTTTTTGAACACTGCTTCAATAATACCGTTTCCGTCAATAACAAATGTTGTGCGGTGGATACCATCATATTCTCTACCCATGAATTTTTTTGGTCCCCATACATTATATGCGTTGATGACTTCTTTGTCAACATCTGCCAATAAGTGAAAAGGTAATTCATGCTTGTCAATAAACTTTAAATGACGCTTTTCATCATCTGCACTTACTCCTAATATTTCAAACCCTTTTTCTAATAAGGCTTCATAATTGTCTCGTAAATTGCAAGATTCAGTTGTGCACCCTGGTGTCATATCTTTAGGGTAGAAATACATGATTAGCCGCTTTCCTGCATAATCACTTAAATTGATTGGATTACC
>CAKZPK010000069.1 GCA_937139035.1 uncultured Crocinitomix sp.
CAATACAATAAACTTTCGGTAGCTTTTGGTTCACAACTCAATCAAAAAGGAGCCATTCAGTTTTATTATGGACTTGGCATGAACATGATGACCACTAGTACCTTCGAATCTCACCAAGGGCTTGTTTTTGATAGTGAATTAGTCTCTTATCAAAATGAAATTTTAGATGCTTTTCCAAAGTTAGAAAGTTTTCAAATGGCTCCTTTTGTAAATTTTGGTTTAGAACGCCAGAACTTACGCGTTGGATTTGACTTGACCTATTATGGCTTTGCGTTATCAGGAGGAAATAACAGTTCAAAAAATAACGTAACGCAAACGAACGCCGTTACCAAAGAAATGGTACAACGACTAGCGAGTTTTGGTGTGCATTTAAACTATACTTTTTTCAACCAAAATTTCAACCAAATCATTAGTGAGGATAAACGAGCAATATTAGATCCTGTAGTAATTGGAAGGTATAATCAAAAACCCAAATTAATTCAGGTTGGAGGCGCCATTGATTTTCCCTCTCTCCATAAATCAGGTTGGTCAATTTTAGAAGGTTATAATCTTGAAGATCAAAATGAAGCGCTTAACACAAAACTCATTAATAAAAACGACACACGTATAACAGGACTGCAAATAGATGCAGAGGATTTAGGGGATTATATTTATATTGAAAAAGAGGATGAAGATGTATTTATTAACGAAACGGGTGAAATAGACACCAATGTAATTTTCACCACCTTATTCTTTGATTCAGGCAACATCAATTCCATTGTAAAATCTCCCAAGTTTTCCGCATTTATTCGCATTAATCCGCATGATTTTTTTTCAGCTGACATTAGCCTAGGATATCAAAACCAAATCTATGGAATTGTAACCTACGAAACCAAAGAAACATCTTCTCAGGAGAACATTACCAGTATAACGCGTAGATTGCTTTACCGTGAAAACTACCATCAAATTTCTTTGGGTACAAAAGCATATTTTCAAAACCGTTTAAATAATGTGAGCAAATTTGGCGGACATATAGGAATCAATTACAATATTTGGTTACCAGGGCGTTTTATCACAGAAAAAGGCGGAGCAAATGATAGCGAGCTACTTGAAGATTTCCACGCCTATTATTTGAAGAATGACGAAGCTGATGAATGGAATAAAAATGTAAACCCTGAAGCTGATAAAGGAATATTCTCAAAAGCTGATTATTACAATTATACTTATGATACCGATTCAGAAATTGCACAACAAAATTCGTATCACAGTGATTTCAGTCCATATTTAATGAATTCAGCAATAAAAAGAAGCTTTTTTGAAATACGATTAGGTTTAGACTTATACGTTGAAAACTTAAAATTTACAGTATTCGCTGAACGGTCTGTCTGGAAAAAGAAGTTTTTATATAACGATTTAGCCACCTTTGGGATGTCCGTGTCAATGTTTTTGAATTAATGTAATTCAACTACTCAAAATAACTCTAATAATTTTTTATTAAAATTGAGTTACTCGTAAAATTCATTCTTCTAAAATTAAGAAACCATGTAGGAACGCAGGTCAGTAACAAATCAGTGCACAGGGTTTGTAAAAGGAATTTTCTTTTTTGCTAATACAACCTGAATGATAGAAAGCAATACATACTTAATTCTATAATCTGGCACACCACTATTTGCCATGTCCAATGCTTTAAACAAGTCTATATAAATTGTTTTGAGCTGCTCATTTTTATTCGCCCTTAAATCGAGATAAGAATAGATTGAAGGAAAATAAAAAGGTTCTACATCATCCCCTATATCATATTTCATACCCAGATTAATACCTTGTCGTGAAAGGATAATTTCAGTTGTATGATCAGCTACGGTTGCAACCAAACTTGCATGTATTTTTTCTACCGCATCTTGAATTAAAACCTCATAAGCAGACTCAAAAGGATAATTGCCATAAGACTTTAAATCCATAAAACCGCTATGGTAATGCGGATGTTTAATTAGATAAGTAGTTTCATTTAAATTTGATTTTGAATGTACAATTGCAGCAATATACTTCTTTGCTAAATGGACCCGCAACTCTAGCAACACTGTAATTTGGTTTGTGTTGGTATAGTAAAAAAAATATCTGCGATTATTGAAATGTTTGAATGTTAAACGTTCATCTGCAGCTAGCACGGCTTTAACCAATTGGTTTTGAAAAGCTACTTTATTAATTGTTGTTCTATTTTTCATGATTCATTTATTGAGCCTTGCAAGCAGTTATAGCACGAACTATTTCAATTCTGTTATCTAAAATCATTTTATCTTCCAAATTATTGAGCAAATCAACAACTTGTGTGCTAATTGGGCGAATAAATTTGAACTGCGTAGGAATATTCTGCGGATTTAGTACATGGTTTTTTTCAACCAAAATGTTCAAATAAATGACCATTCGCTGCTCCAAAAGCTCATCATTTTTACTTTTTGAAAGCATATCCATCACTTTAGTCAATGTCGTAGAATCTGTTGATCGAATGATCTTTGGTAAATTCTGTGAATTATTAAAAACAAAATTCACATGATTTTTGAATCCTATTTTCTTTGCGTTTTGCAGCGCATTAAAATGCCTATGAGTTTCGTTTATTGGAAAAAAGACAGTGCTTTTAGCACTATTGCTAGAAGATTTAGTTCTAGTTTTAGTTTTAGTTTTAGTTTTAGTTTTAGAGTAATAATTATCCAAAGATGGACGGTAATCTGACTTACTAGTACGGACTATCAAGAAACGAATAAGACAAAATAAAACGATTAATTCCATGGCTTTCAATGTTTATACATCAAAAGTATTTGTCAACTGCGCAGTGATATTGCGTAGGAATAAATTAAAAACAAAAATAACGCTAAAGGCATAAACCTTTAACGTTATTTAAACAGATTTTGGTAGTTGTTATTTTTTGAATCAAACTAACTTAACATCCACCTCTTCTGTAGGATCAATTGCAGCAGCTTTAACATCAACATTAACCTCTACAACATATTCTGATTTTTCATTTTTCGCAAATTTCCCGAGCTTACCAATCTTTCCCATTGTACCGCCTTTTTCGGCTAATTCATCACTAGTTGATTTAAGTAACTCAAACGGAAAACTATATTCGTGGACTTGCTGCTCTCCAGTTTTAATAGCAGATACAGTATTGTATTTTTGACTACCCAAAGTAAATTCCTTAGTCTTTTTATCATCTCCTCGGCCAGTTGTATATCGCTCAACTAAATTAACTTCCATTGATTTAATTTCCTGATCACTTTTGGTTGTCAAGGTAAACCTACCTTCAACTACTCCACCTTCAATCGAGATTTGCCCGGGCATATCTATTTGGATTTTTACACCGCCAATCCCTAATTTGTTTTTGATTTTTTGAAAAATTCCCATGATTATAATTTTAAATTAAATATTACTTCACTTTATCGCATCTAATTTGATATTGACTACCTGTACCTGATCGATACATTTTACCAAAACTCTTTCCTGAGTTGTCTGTTACATCTTGCGTAATGTTAAAGAGTTGATAAGTACATTTGCCACTTTCCCATTTTGCTATTGCAGCAATTTCAACTGATTTACTTACAACCCTTCCTGAATATTTATTTGTAGAAAACCACCAATCAGAAGTTATAATAACCTGAGTAAATGTTTCGCTCCAACCATAAGCCTCTCCATGCTCTTGAATAGCAGCCAATAATTTTGCTTCTAATTTTGAGTCTGTCTGTTTTGCTTTAGGTAACTCTCTACCATTTAATCTTTCTTCCTGTTTTTTAATTCCAGCCTGAATTCCTTCTTCAATTTCAATTAAGATTTTTTTCTCTACGTTTTCAATCAAACTTACTACTAACGCCGAATCAGTAAAAGCTTTTGCCGTATTTTTATCTTGACAATAAACATGCTTTAACACGACCTTTTCATCCACTAAATTATAGTGAGCAATGTATTTTTTGTAAGGAATAAGTGCATAATATTCTTCCGAATCTGGCGCACCATTTATTCCTCTATTTCTATAAAGTGTGTCAGAAAGCTCCTTACTACCACCATAAGTATCATTTTCATATTCAAATTTCCAGCTAACACTTCTAACATCTACATAAGTACGAGAATAAGAATCTTTTTGATAATCAAAAACTAAATTGCTACTCTCCCATTTTGTAGGAAGATATAAGCCAATTCCTTTTTTGAAAATAAAACTGTAGTTAAGCCCGTCATAATAATAAGTATCTGGAAATGTTTCAGCCAAGCTATTTTGCGAAAAACCATTAATTGAAAATAGTCCAATTGTTAATAACAGTAGTTTCTTAATCATATTTCTTTTTGTTTTAATGAATTAAAATAATTGAGGCTAATGTAGAGACAGATAGAGGTTTAGAAAAATTGAAGAAGCAATTCTTATTCCATGGTATTTAATTTATGACGGATGGCAAAAAGTGGTCTATTAATCGAGATTAACCTCCAAACACTTAAAAACTGACCAATAAATCATGAAAAGTGCCAAGGGCTAATAAAATTGTAAAAGATGTCCATTTTAATCTATTTTTGAGAGGTTAACTATATTTTGGTAACTCAAACAACTAAATGAAGGATACAATTTCTTTTTTCAAACGAGTACTTCCACTATTCCTTTTGGTATTTCAATTCTTATATGTTGGAGTATGCCATGCTCAGAATGAATTAGAAGACCTAGAGGTTATTATCAAAAAAAACAATCGAGACACTGTTCAGTTTGATGCTTACATTGAGCTTTACAAACTAGAGCATATGGAAGCTCCTGAAAAAGCTAAAGCTTATTTGGACCAAGCCATGATTTTAGCCCGGAAAATTGACTATGACCGAGGAAAAGCATTGGCTTTTCTATGTTATGGTGATTATTATGGGAATTTAGGAAAATCTGAACTTGCAATGGAAATGCTTAATAAAGGAAAAAGCATTTATGACAAATTAAATGACCACAGAGGGAGCGCCTCGTGTTTAAACAACCTTGGAAGTTTACGCTATAAATTGGGTGAATACAACGAGGCCTTGGAATGCTATCTTGAAACTGCCCGAATTAATGAGGATATTGGAGACACTTTAGGTCTTGCTATTGTTCAACACAACATTGGAGGAATCCACTATGAGCAAGGTAGATATGATAAAGCAAAGGAGTATTGGCAGAAAAGCCTTGATTTAGAATATGCCTTAAAGGATTCTGTTGGAATAGTTTACGGACTGAATGCGCTAGGAACCGTACACACAGCTAAAAAGGAATATGAAAAAGCGCTTGAAATGATGCTTTCTGCCTTAAACATTGCGAATGAGGTTGGAGGAATATCATTAATAGCATCTATAAAACTAAATATTGGTGTACAATATCAACAGCTTGAACAATTAGACAAAGCAAAGGAGTATTATTTACAGTCATTAGCCCTTTTCAAACAAATTGAGGATAAATATGAAATGACCATACAATACATCAATTTAGGAAAACTCGAATGTGATCTTGATAACGGAGAAAAGGCCCTAGCCTATTTTGATACAAGTCTTACAATGGCAAATAACATAGGAGCTCCTCAATTAATGGAACATTCATATGGTGGCTTAGCGGATGCTAATAAACTAATTGGAAATTATGAAGAAGCATTTGATTGGCTTGAAAAATGGAATGATATTCAAGATAGTCTTACAGGAGAAAAAGTTCAAATACAACTGAACGAACTTCAGGAAAAATATGAAACAGAATTAAAGGATAATGAAATTACTTTATTGCAGAAAAAAAAGGCCGAAGCTACACTAACCGCAGACCGACGAAAATGGTTATTGATTATTTATTCGATTCTTATTGTATCAGCAATACTTATTTTAATACTTTACCTTGGAAAAAGAAAAGCCAGAGAGCAGCAACGCAGATCTGAGCTAGAGCAAAAAGCACTGAGAGCCCAAATGAATCCGCACTTTATTTTTAATAGTTTAGGTGCAATACAGCAAATGTATGTAACAGGTGAGTTAGATTTAGCCAACAATTATATGGGAGATTTCGGCAGTTTAATGCGGAAAATTTTGGACAATAGCGGCAAAGATTTAATTAGCGTGAAAGAGGAGTTAGAAATGCTAAGGTTATACTTAGAACTTGAGAAAAGTAGAAATAATGAATTACTTGATTATAGCATTGATGTAGACGAACGAATTGACCGCCTAGGAACAAAAATTCCGCCTATGATTATTCAACCGTTTGTTGAAAATGCCATTTGGCATGGACTGCTGCCCTCTAAGAAAAAAGGAAAAGTTGTTGTGCGCTTAAATTGCACAAAAAATGCAGATATGATAATTTGCGAAATTGAGGATAATGGAATTGGTATTCAGCAACAAGTAAAGCGTAAAAAATATGAATCTAAAGGAATGAAAATTACTGAACAAAGATTAGGAACCAAGGTTCGAGTAAAAAGCCTTTCACCAGGAACGTGTGTAACTATAAAGATTATGATATGATTAGGGCATTGATTATTGACGACGAAAATTGGGCAAGACAATCTCTTAGCGATTTAATAAAAAGAGAACTGCATGACACCATTAATGTATTGGGAGATGCTGATGACGTGAGCAGTGGAATTGCACTTATAAAAAAGCACAAACCCGATTTGGTATTTTTAGATATTCAAATGCACGAAGGTACTGGGTTTGATTTATTGCAACAACTTGACAGTGTAGATTTTGAGGTGATTTTTGTTACGGCTTATGATGAATATGCGATTAAAGCCATACAATTTTCGGCATTTGGTTACTTACTAAAACCGGTTAAGTTACAAGAGCTTAGAGATGTTGTTAACCAACTTGAAACACGCCTTGAAAACTATAAACCTGCTGCAAACAAACGTGTAAAAGTATTGGTTGAAAACTACGGAGATGATGGAAAAATAAAGAAATTAATTATTAATCATTTAAACGGTTTTGACGTTTCTTTAGTTAAAGACATTATTCGTTTGGAAGGAGATGGAAATTATACCAACTTTATAATTACGAATGGAAGAAAAGTGATGACCAGTAGGACGCTTGGAGAATATGAGGAATTGCTATTTGACCATGGTTTTTATCGCGTTCATCAAAGCACTATTGTTAACCTTCGTCATGTTGTAAAATACCATAAAGGAACTGGTGGTAAAGTTGAAATGAGCGACGGTAAACTTTTCAATGTCAGTAGGTATAGAAAAGCTGGGTTTCTTGATTTTTTTATTGGTAACAACGATTAATTTGCGCCTTTTTGGGTCGCCATTCCAGCAAAATTAAGATCATAAAAAAGCGCCATTTAATAAAAATGGCGCCTCTCTAGAATCAATTGTCATTATTGATTATTCAAAAACAACTTTTTCAATGTTACTGCCAGACCATGTTACAGTCATATTATCTATTAAAAATTCATCACTGCATTCGTATGTATTTTCATTAGCAATATAATCGATCTCAAGGTTTGTTACCATTGGGTCTGCAGAAATATCCATTCCTTTTTCAGAAATGTAATCATAGGCGGAGGCTCCCTCAGGGATAAATTTTGCAACAACTTCTGAAAGTCTTGCTGCATTTTTAAAGCTATCTAAAAACTCTTGCATTGAAGGATTGATTGCAACTGTTGCTTCATCTTTCAATTCACCAACAGAAAGAGTAGCCAAATCATCTACATAAGATTTAAATTCAACCGTATAGTCTGCATTGTTTAAATCTAACAAGTAAAGGTCACTTTTGTTAGGATCCATTATATCATCACTTTTTTTCACAAAATTCATTGCAACTAAGTAATCCACTTCTTCAACTTCTGCATCTCCATTCTTTAAGCTCATGAAATAAGAATCGTCATCTGCCTCAGCATCCAATCTAACATAGATTTTTCCTTCTGGAGCAATGATTGTCATTTTTTTCTCATCATTATTCATGATAGAAGCACTTGTAATATTTACGGTAATGTTTTGCCCATCAAAAGCAAAGCTTTCCCCTTCTGTTACGGTAATTGGCTCAGATGAACACGAGGACAAAACCGCCGTTAACATCATTAAACTGTAAATTGTCTTTTTCATAATATTATTTTATTGATTATAGATTAAGAATGAGTTTATAAATTGTCTTTTTAATTAATTTAATCTGTCGCATCCTCAGGTTATTTGAGTCCAAAATTAATGTATACTAGTGCATTCGCCTGCATGAATGGGGTCGATTTTATGCGTTGGTAGCATTTAGTAAACAGCTGGCATTTTCACCATCATTTTCCCTCCATATTAGACATTTGAATAAAAGGAATGAACATTAGAATCAATGAATTGTAACCATAAATGGCAGACTTATTATATTTACTTAAACCCCACTTCTATGCGCAATTCTATTTTAGTTTTATTTCTATTCGTTTCAACTCTTTCATGGGAACAAGAGTTTAAAGTACACGACAACGGTCTCATTTATAATGAAAAAACCATGAATCAACTTACAGATATAGTTGATTCTCTTAACTTAAAATTCAAAGTTTGCGAATTGAATCCTGAATTTTACAGTGAGCCTCAAACCTTTGGTTCAAAAGTCGTATTAGATAAAAAAAACATTAATTCGGCAATTAAAGACATAAAAGACAATATTAGCTTAGCCGATTTTATAGCAAAATATCAAAATGCAAAAATTACCAATCGAGTTTTAATTGTACGGTTTAATTACACAAATTATCGAGACGAAAAAATCATAGAATACAGTGAGATAAGTGGCTCAGGAGGTGGAAAAAACATACAACTTGAGGATGATGGAAAAAATGAACTTGGTGGAAATTGGGTTTATGAAAAGTATAATGAGAAGCTTTATGCTTTTTATCTTCCTAATGCAATTAGGAAAACTCGTATCCCTGAAAAATATGCTCGCCAAATTGGTTATGCCGATTGTTTGATTGATACAACAACATTAAAATTTAAAGAAGATGCTAAGAGAGGTTGGTATAGCTTACCGAAAGAATGGGGAAATTTTTCTTTAGAGGAACAAGAAGCATTGCTTGACACTTTGAGAAGCACAAGAGTTGTTGGAGGCTGCAGCATGGATGCTTCACCTAGGTATCATGCCAGAGACATAGCTTTATTATCTGCACAAACCACAAAGTGGGAAGTTTTTTTACGTGCGCATTTAGATATTATGAACGACCGTTTTGATAGAATGAGTGACGGAAGTTACGCCTGGGGAGATCGTCAAACCTATATTAGAGAACTTGAAGAATTGAATATTAACATGCCTGAATTGATTATGGGAATATCATTACGAGTTAACAACCCTGCCCAAAACCATTATTACGGCAATGTTCAGCGTTTAGGAAGAGCATTGTCCGAAACTCGCTTTCAAACAGAAATGGAGGACATTATGTTTGATATGATGCAAAACAGCAAACTGGACGCCTACAATAGAATGATAATTTATTTTCTATTTAGAAATTACAATTACTTCCTTAAAGAAAACGCACCTGAACATGTTGAGGAGAATCGTCAAAAATTTGAAAAAATGGTATTAACACTCCCAGCCGAATTCCAGAATCAATTTGACACAAGTTGGGAAAAGTAAGCTACTGAACAATTAATTTAGTAGAAAACGACTTTTCGCTGTCAATATTTTGTACAAAGAGCATATAAGTACCCGGCGTTAAGTATTCTTTATCAATTCTTAATTGGGGTTGCGAAACAACTTCATTTTGATAAACGACTTGACCTAACATATCATAAATAAAAACAACATGTTCGTTTTGTAAATCATCACCAAAATAAATGACTGTAAAATCACTAAACGGGTTTGGCGCCAAGTGAATATCAGTCAAATCTTCGTTATCTAAGCCTAAACAATCTACCACTGTAATTTGAACAGAATCAGTAGCCGAACATCCAAATTCATCTTCAAAATAATAATACAATGTATGTTCTCCTTCTCCAGCTGCACTTGGGTCAAAATCAGCTCCAGAAACTCCTGTACCACTAAACGAACCACCTGCAGGTGTTCCAAACAAGTTTACCAGTTCTTTATCTAAACATACAATATCATCTACTAAAGCTGTAAAAGTTACATCCGGTAACGCATGAACAATTACCTCCATTTCATCTGAATTTGAACAGCCATTTTCATCTGTTCCAGTAACAGTATAAGTTGCACTAACTTCAGGTACAAAAGCAACTCCATCTTCTACTCCACCATCCCATTCATAAATTCCATCCGCATCTAACCCTACTCCATTTACGGTTACTGATTCACCCTCGCAAATTTCTTGATTAATTCCTGCGTTGATTATGGGCAAATCATTTACTAAAATTACAGCAGAATCTAAACAATCGTCAGGGCTTGTGCTAGAGGTATAGTATGTAAATGTACCAGAACTAGCAGGTGTAAAAGGTTCTCCATTAACTACACCTCCATCCCAGCTAACAGTGCCATCTGTTTCTGAAGTTGATGTCAAAGTAAAAGTATCTCCCAAGCATATTTCACTTGAAGAGATTGTTGTTGTTAGCGGTGTGCAGTCCCCCTCAAGCGAAGCGCCATCTACTGCGCCATCAGCTACACCAGAAGGTAAGTTCCATTCAAATTTAATATTAGCTGAAGTTCCTGCTGCAATAAATTCAGTTGAAACTAGATGCCAAGCATAAGGGGATGCTCCTGGAAAAGTTTCTACAATTACATCATTTACATAAATGATAAAATTACCTCCTGTTCCGCCTGCAATATTTACAGACACTTCATAAGTAACACCTATTGTTAAGTCAGAAACTGTTTGGTCAATAGACTCAATATGCGCTGTTTGAAATCGAATAAAATGACCTCCATCTGGTGAAACTCCTGGATTAACTCCAGTTGCCCAATAATCACAATCTACACCAGCAGATGTTGACTCTCCACCCCACTCCACTGGTGGTGTATTGATTAAACAACTTTCTTCATAACTTCCGTTATCAAAGTCTTGAGCATAAGTTGAGATTGCTATGCAGCTAATTATTAGGGTTAAAAGTTTCATATGGTTAGGGTATTGAATTAAAAAAATCGAAGTTAAATTAATTTGATGGTAATTCAATGATTTATAGAGCTAATATTTGGATGAAAAATTCTATCCTCAACTAATCCACTAACTCTCCTTTTTCTATTCGGATAATTTGATCAGAAATCCGCTTGGCTTGTTCCTCGTTATGCGTAACAAAAATAATCGTGATTTTTTGCTTTAAATTGAGAACCATATCCTCAATTGCTTTTGTTGACAAAGGGTCAAGTGCTGAAGTAGGTTCATCTAAAAGCAAAACCTCAGGCTCAATTGCTAAAGACCGAGCAATACACAAGCGTTGCTGTTGGCCTATCGATAATTTTAGTGGAGAATCCTTTAATCGATCTTTGACCTCATCCCACAAATAAGCTAATTTGAGATACTTTTCGACAATAGCTCGCCGTTCT
>CAKZPK010000070.1 GCA_937139035.1 uncultured Crocinitomix sp.
CCTTTCAATAACTTATTAAATAAACTCAAAATCATACCTAAGGCATGTTCTGCAACAGCATTTCTATTTCCTTCAGGGGCATTAAATAAGGTGATATTTCTTTTATTGCAATAAGAAATATCAATATTTTCCATTCCTGCTCCTGACCTCGCAATGAATTCTAGCTCATCTGCCTTTATTAAGAATTCCTCATCCATTGGAAATCGACTTCTAATTACAATTCCATTATACCTAGAAATATTTTCGATAATTTCTGATTTGGACGCTTTTGTTAAATCGTCACAAATCCAGTTCATGGATTCTAACCCTTCTTGTAAAACAGGGTGAACTATATCGATAAACGCAATTCTTTTCATGACTAGAGGTAGGGATTAGATCTTACTTAACACAAACGTATTAAGCTAATTAAGTTACTAAAAATAAACGAGGTAAGCCACAAAAAAGTAGATTGACAAACCTATAATGTCATTAGCAGTTGTTATAAATGGTCCTGTTGCAAGTGCTGGGTCAATCTTTAAACGATCCAGAAGTAATGGAATTAATGTTCCTAATACAGCAGAAAATAGTACAACTACAAATAAAGAAAAAGCCAAAGTAATTGCTAATTTATTATCTCCTCCAAAGAAATAACTAAACCCGAAAATTACAAGTGCACATATCAAACCTACAATCATCCCAATTAATGACTCCTTTCCAACCCGTGTCATAATTCCTTTCATCTGAAAATCATTACTAGCCAAACCTTGCACCACAATTGCTGAGGATTGAACTCCTATATTACCAGCAGTTGAGGCAATCAATGGAATGAAAAATGCTAAACTCGGAATAAAAGACAAAGTAGATTCATATCCTCTAATAATTTGAGAACTCATAACACCTCCTGCTAAACCAATTAAAATCCATGGTAATCTTGATCTTGTGTTTTTTAAAATACTAGAACTTGATTCTACATTTTCCGAGATACCAGACGCCATTTGGAAATCACGTTCGGCCTCTTCTCGAATCACATCTACAACATCATCAATAGTAATTCTCCCCACTAATTTATTCTGCATGTCTACCACTGGTATTGTCACTAAATCATACTTTTCCATGATTTCAGCAACGGTCTCTTTTGATTCGTTGGTTTTTACAAAGTGAATATTTTCGTTGCTAAAGATTTCTTTAATCAATGAATTCGGTTCCGCAAATAATAAACGTCTTAAAGATAAAATTCCAAGTAATCGCCCTTCATCATCAATCACGTAAATAGAATAGACTTTTTCAACTTCCTCTGCTTGCTTACGCATTTCTATAACGCAACGCTTCACATTCCATTTCTCCTGTGCTACAATGTATTCTGTCTGCATTAAACCACCAGCAGAATCTTCGTCATAACGCAACAAATCAATAATCTCAGAAGCGTGCTCCTGATCCTCCATCTGAGAGATAACCTCCTGCTTGTCAGAATCCTCTAATTCACCTAATAAATCTGCCGCATCATCTGAATCCAGCTGATCGGCCTGATCTGCAATTTCTTGAAATGAAAAGAGTTTAAGAAAACTTTGTCGAAAATCATCATCAAGTTCCATCAACGCCTCTGCAGCCTTCTCTTCGTCTAATAATTCGTAAACAAATTTAGCTTCTGACTCCTCTAAGTTTTCAAGAATATCTGCAATATCTGCAGGATGTAGTTGGTTAACGAAAATTTCAATCGTCCCCGCTTCTTGCTGCTCAATTTGAACCTTAAGATCCTCGAGATATTGTTTCGTTAATTCAAATTTCACGGCCGTAAATTTTACACAAAGATAAGCACTTTTTAAGAACCCCTTTGTGGATGTTAAATCATAACTTTTTCTTTACATTATCTAGTCACCACTCAATAAAATACAATTTAGGATGAAACCTATAAAGTACTTGGGCAAACAAATGCTGTCATTGGCATATCAGTTGCTTCCTTAATCTCTCCAAAACCGCCCAATACATCAACAAAATTATGATATCCTCTCGATTTTAAAATTGATTCAAAAATAACTGAACGATATCCTCCTGCACAATGAATGTAGTAGGTTTTATCTTTATCAATCTTTTCCATATTTGAATTAATGGTGTCCAATGGCTCGTTCAATGCACCTAATAAATGCTCTGAATTGTACTCATTTTCTTTACGCACATCCATTATTTCAAGCTTTTCAACTTCCGCCTTTTTTTCAAAATCTTTTGGTGCAATAGTCTCAATTGTATCAATCGAATTCCCCGCTTCAACCCAAGTTTTCACTCCACCTTTTAATACACCATTCGAGTTATCATAACCAATACGTGAAAGCCTTGTTACGGCTTCTTCCTCACGTCCTTCTGGAGTAATTAAAATAAGCTCTTGTTTAATATCCAAAATCAATGCCCCCACCCAAGGAGCAAAGCCACCGTCCAAACCAATAAATATTGATCCTGGTATATGCCCCTTAACAAAATCAGATTGATTACGAACATCTAACATTAGGGCGCCATCCTCTGCTCTACTTCTAAATTCGTCTAAATCTAAATAACGAGCCCCACTTTCAATAATCGAATCAATGGTATTGTTCACACCTTTGTTCATCATCACATTTTTCGGGAAATATTGAGGTGGTGTTGACAAACCTGTTAACACCTCTTCTATAAATTCGTCTTTGGTCATGTCAGCACGCAAAGCATAATTATTCGCTTTCTGATTTCCCAATCTATCAAAAGTCTCCTTACTCATTTTCTTTCCACAAGCAGAACCTGCTCCATGACCAGGATAAACAGTAATATCATCAGACAATGTCATTATTTTTTCTCTTAATGAGTCAAATAATAAACCTGCTAAATCTTTAGCTGTCAACTTACCTTGTTTAACCGCTAAATCCGGTCTTCCAACATCTCCTATAAACAAGGTGTCACCAGTAAAAATACAGTTATCTTTCCCTTCTTCATCTTTCAATAAAATTGTACTCGACTCTAACGTATGTCCTGGTGTATGAAGCCAATGTAAATCTAAATTTCCAACCTTAAATACTTCACCATCTTTCGCCTCGTGAAATTCATAGTCAGCCTTTGCCGTAGGTCCAAAAACAATTGTTGCTCCAGTTGCTTTTGCTAAATCAACCTGACCAGACACAAAATCTGCATGAAAATGCGTTAAAAAAATATATTTTATTTGAACATTATCATTCTTTGCACGCTCCAAATATGGAGCAGTCTCTCTCAATGGATCAATAATTACAGCTTCTCCATTCGAATGAACATAGTAAGCAGCTTCAGCTAAACATCCAGTATATATTTGTTCTACTTTCATTTTTTTAATTTATTAGTGCAAAGATAAGGTATTTTACTTGCTTATTAAAACACCTTTTCTTTTAAACTTTTTCATCTACAAATCTTAAACAGCATCCCAATCAATATAGTATCTTTGAAATAAATAATTATGAAGCGGCATTTTAAGTTATAAGTCGTTAATAATCGCATGAAAAAATATCTTACAATAAATTCAATTTTAGACTGGAGTCAACTCTTGCCAATTGTTCAAAACGAAACAGTTGTACTCTTAAACAAACCAAATGGCGATTTTATTTTAGCCTGGGGTGTTGATGATAAAATTAGTATTGATGCAGACCGATACAATGCAGTCCAAGTTCAAAATTTTATAGACAAACACCCACAAGAATATGTCATGGGCTACTTAGCTTATGATATAAAAAATGATGAAACTCGCCCAACTCCTAACAAGAGTAATAACAGAAATTGTACAGACCTTTTTTTAATCGCGCCAACACATGTTTTGGTTAGAAATGGAAATTCCAACCTTTATTATGGAAACGCTACTACGCAGGAAATCAATCAAATTTTAACAAAGAGACACCACGAATCTACTTCTAAAACGGAAAGCATAAAACTTAAAGAACAAACAAATAAAGAAACATATTTAAAAGATATAATTGACATCAAAAATCAAATTCAAAAAGGAATCATTTACGAAATGAATTATTGTGTCAACTTTAAAAATGAATTCACACATTTTAATCCAGTTGACACCTATTCAAAGCTAGTACAAAACGCCCAAGCTCCCTTTTCTGCATTTTTGTTTGATGGTCAAAACTACATACTTAGCGCCTCTCCAGAAAGGTTTTTAAACAAATCAGCTAAGCAACTAAAGAGCCAGCCAATTAAAGGAACAGCAAAGCGGGGAAAAACGATTAAGTCAGATTTGGAAATAAAAAAGAAATTAGTAGCCAATCCTAAAGAAATTTCAGAAAACGTCATGATTGTTGACCTTGTCCGAAATGATTTAGCAAAAGTGGCCGAAAAAAAATCCGTTAAGGTGGACGAATTGTGTGAACCTTATACATTTAAAACAGTCCATCAATTAATCTCTACTATTTCTTGCCAAACACAGCCCAACATTAACTTCACAGAGATCCTTCAAGCGTTGTTTCCAATGGGCTCTATGACAGGCGCTCCTAAAATTAGCGCCATCTCAAACATCAATCAATTTGAATCCTTCCGGCGAGGAATCTATTCAGGCGCAATTGGTTATATTTCACCAAACGGTAATTTTGATTTCAACGTTGTAATTCGTTCCATTTTAGCTGATATGGTAAATAAACAAATCTCTTGCAGCGTTGGTGGCGCAATTACTATCAACTCAGATCCTTTAAAAGAGTATGAAGAATGTTTACTTAAATTGAAAGCAATTCAAGATACACTATGCTAGAAAAATTCAAGGAGATATTAAAAAATGACTTTGACAATTTTCAAGGTAAACAATTGTACTTAGCCATAAGTGGGGGTAAAGATTCAATATGCCTCAGTCAATTGCTATTAGCAGCTGGATTTTCGCATACATTATTACACTGCAATTTTCAATTAAGAGGATTCGAATCAGATTTGGATGAACAATTTCTCTTAGCATATGCTAAAAAAAATAATTTATCAATTCACACCACAAAATTCAATACCTCAAAAATTTCAGAAGAACAAAACAGCTCCATTCAACAAACTGCGCGTAAATTAAGGTATGATTGGTTCAGTACATTTTTAGTCAGTAAAAAAGACATTCTACTTACCGCCCACCATAGTGATGATGCTATAGAAACTTTCTTCATCAATTTAATGAGAGGCACAAGCCTACAAGGGCTCACGGGTATCAATAATCAGCATAATATCAAAAGGCCTTTACTTTCACTCGGCGTCAATGAAATTGAGCAATATCTAAGTTTAAACAAAATTGAGTACAGACAAGATCAGAGCAATTTTGATAATAAATACCTGCGTAATTATTTGCGTAACCAAATCATTCCTTCATTTCAAGAGAAAAGTGAAAATTTTAAACCAAAAGTTTCCAAAACAATCTCGTCTTTAAGCGAAGTAGATTCCTGGATTCAAAAGCAAGCCAATAATTTTCTACAAGTAAATTTCACCCAATCTGAAAACACCATTTCTGTTGACAAAAATGTATTGCTCAGTCAAGACAATATTTTTCTAACCTATGTTTTAAAAAACTTTGGTGATCACCGCTCAAATGTAAAGAACCTCGAATCAGCATTAAATTCAAATACAGGATCTAAGTTTTTAACAAGCACTCATCATTTTTTACTAAACAGAGATGAAATTTTAATTAATGAACTTAATCCTACACAAGATTTCAATAACAACACCTATTCAATAAACACCTTTCCAGAAAAACTTACATTAGGTAATTCACTATTAGAATTCACAATCCTAACAAAACCACTCCAATTTTCAAATAATAAATATCAGCAATTTGATTTAAACAAAGTTAAGCTACCATTGACTATCCGTCATTGGCAACACGGAGACAGAATCCAACCTTTAGGTATGCGTGGTACAAAACTAATTTCAGATATTTTAATTGACAATAAAGTCCCTCAAACAGATAAACCAAAGATTTTGGTACTAGTTGATTCGCAAAAAACAATAATCGCTATACCAGAACTTCTTATTTCAGAGAAAGTTAAAATCCAGCCCAATTCAACTTCCATTCTTCACCTACACATAACGAGCCTAGCAATATATTAAAAGACTATTTTTTCTTGGGGTGCTTATGACAATCCCTTTTTTAGATCGTAAAAAAGCATTCACCTGAACATCTTATTCAAGAGCGTATTATTATTCTAAGCTTTCCAGTTTAGTATAACCTACCCAATTCATTCTTACTTACGCCGTAAAACATACAAAGCAAAAAAAGGTCGGGCTATCCATTCTAGTTTTGGCTACACCAAAAGCTGCCATTACTATCCCTATTGCAGCTTAGATTATCCGCAATAACAGCAATTTAATTCCTTTACTTTCATTCAAAGAGATCTATAACACATCAACTTATACCATTGCTTTTCACTAACCATAGGTATATTCAACTTAACACATTAGTGTATAGTAATTAACAGATTAATGCACACTGTCAACTTAAACAAGTATTAAAGCATTTCAA
>CAKZPK010000071.1 GCA_937139035.1 uncultured Crocinitomix sp.
ATTAATTTACGGGGCGTTTGTTGCAGGATTGAAGGCCGGATATTGGTACAACACCTTTCCTAAAATGGGTGAAAACTGGATTCCAGAAGAATTTAGTTACGCTCTAGATTTAAATGGAATTTGGGCAATATTTGAAAGTCCTGGGATTGTTCAATTCGTTCACAGATTACTTGCGTATACTATCGTTGGTTTTTTAATCTACTTATGGATTCGTACCAAAAACTTTCCTTTATCAAAAACTCAACGCATAACCAGAAACGCCTTAACAATCATAGTGTCGTTGCAATTTTTATTAGGCGTATTAACCTTGTTATGGAAAGTTCCCGTTTCTATTGGAGTAACTCATCAATTTGGAGCAATCATTTTACTCCTTTCGCTCTTTTGGTTTCTTTACAGTACACAAAAACCACAGCCAAATTTGACTGAGGATTAAATTGTACTACAAAGAAGATATTGCATAAAGTAATACAACAGTTCCAACCAAAAATCCGCCCATTATAGGAAGCAAGATTACAAATTTCATGGACCCCGGATTTTTCAATTTCTTTTTAAGAAAGAGTAGCAAAAAACCAAACAACACATAAATTAGAACGCATGCTGCAATAAGTGAATATGACATATTATTTTCCATTTTAGTAGTTATACAAGATCGGTATTATAAAATCCACCTCTATTTTCTTTTCTTTGTAATGAATGTGTTATGATTAAGTAAGCAACTGTAATCATATTTCGAAGTTCACATAATTGAGGAGAAATTTTTGACGATTGATAAAGCTTCTCTGTCTCATCATAAAGTAATTTAACTCTTTTTAGTGCTCGTTCTAACCGTATATTAGATCGCACAATAGCTACATAGTTTTGCATCATTTGCTGTAATTCAACTCTATTATGAGAAATCAACACCATCTCTTTTGATATTATCGTTCCTTCGTCATTCCAATCTGGAATGTTGATTGGCAGCACGATTTGTTCTATTAGTTCTGCAGATTTATTGGCAGCTTTATCCGCAAACACAAAGGCTTCAAGCAACGAATTAGATGCTAACCGATTGGCTCCATGCAATCCTGTTTGAGCACACTCTCCGCAAGCAAATAAGTTATTAATTGAACTTCTCCCATCCTTATCTACTTTTATTCCTCCGCAACCATAATGCGCTGCGGGGATAACAGGAATCCAGTCATTTTGAACATTAATTCCCTTTTGTAGACAAGTATTTTTTATTGTTGGAAAATGCATTGAAAAATCTGCTTGATTAAGCTCAGTACAATCTAAATAAACACAATTTTCACCCGTATTTTTTAATTCAGCATCAATTGCTCTGGCAACAATATCTCTTGATGCTAAAGATCCTCGAGCATCATAATTGTACATGAATTTTTCTCCTGATTTGTTTTTTAGTTCTGCTCCAAAACCACGCACGGCCTCAGAAATCAAAAACGTAGAGCTTGCAAAAGGCTCATACAAAGCTGTAGGATGGAATTGAACAAATTCAATCTCCTTAATATCAGCCCCTATCCTATAAGCCATTGCGACTCCATCTCCTGTTGCAACTTTTGGATTAGTTGTATGTCCATAAACCTGTCCAATTCCACCAGACGCCAAAACCGTTATTTTTGAAACAACCTTAATTACTTCACTGTTTTTTTGATTTAAGATATTAGGTTCTCTTATTTTTCGCTTTCTCTATTTGTAAATGATGATCTGAAATGAGGTCAACAACAAAGTGATTGGTTAAAAAAGTTACGTTTTTGAGTTTTTTCAACCTAAGGTGCATTGCTCTTGAAATTTCTGCACCAGTAATATCTTTATAGTGAACTACTCTATTTTCAGAATGACCTCCCTCTTTTCCTAAATCAAAATAACCTCCTGAATTTAGATCAAATTCAACGCCCCAATCCACCATTTCTGCCAAGCAATTTGGTCCCTCCTTAATCACCATTTCAACAATTTCTTCATCACACAAACCGTCTCCTGCCAATAATGTATCATTATAGTGCTTTTTAAAAGAGTCCGAATCATTTTGAACTATTGCAACACCTCCCTGAGCAAATTGTGTATTGGACTCTTGATTTTTAGCCACCACCAACACTTTTTTATTTGGAAATTTTTCGGCAATCTTTATAACATATGTTAATCCAGCAATTCCCGATCCGATTACTAAAAAATCTGTTTTCATTCTTGTGCAGATAATGCAAGCATTCGCTCAATGGGTTTTAATGCCTTTATTCTCACCTTTTCATCAACCTCTATTGTAGGAGATTCATGAAGCAAACATTGGTATAATTTTTCCAGTGTATTCATTTTCATATATCCACACT
>CAKZPK010000072.1 GCA_937139035.1 uncultured Crocinitomix sp.
GGTGTACTTGTTTTCTCTACCTACGAAGAACATGGCGGAGGATCTGTTGGATTTTTAGGACGTTACTTATATGATGATTATAATGTAAGACAAGCTTTAATCTCTGACATTACTTGGGTTACAGACGGTGTAACACATGGGAAAGGTGTGGCTATTTCAATGCGCGACCAAGGAATTCCGCGGCGCTCTTATTTAAACCGAATTATAGACATTGCTAAAAAGCATGACATTCCATTTCAACTTGAAGTTGAAAGCGCAGGAGGAAGTGATGGTACTGCACTTCAAAAAAGTGACGTGCCATTTGATTGGTGCTTTATTGGCGCACCAGAAGACCATGTACATACACCAGATGAAAAAGTGCACAAATTTGATATAGCCGCAATGGTGCAGCTATACCAAACTTTAATGGCTGAACTATAAACTTAAGTTAATGTCGTTCTGCTGTACATGCTAGAATATGCTCAATAGCTTCAACTCTTGCCGTTGTTTTTTTATTCGCATCAATTACTTTCCAAGGCGCATTTTTTGTATTCGTTTTACGGAACATGGCCTTTTTATATTTAGTATAAACATTCCAAAGCTCTTGGGCCTTTAAATCAACAGGTGTAATTTTCCATTTTTTTAACGGGCTCTCAGCAATTTCTTTAAAACGCTTAGCTTGCTCGTGTTTCGTAATAGAGAAATAGAGCTTGATTAAGGTAATTCCAGAATCAGTTATCATTTTCTCAAACGGGTTAATGTGCCGCATAAAGTTGCTATACTGATCAATTGTACAGAATCCCATTGCAGGCTCTACCACTGCTCTATTATACCAACTTCTATCAAAGAACACAATCTCTCCAGGTTTAGGTAATTTATTCACGTATCGTTGGAAATACCATTGCCCTTCTTCTTCAATTGTAGGCTTAGGCAAAGCCACAATTCTAAAATGACGTGGATTAATACGTGCAGTGATTCTTCGAATAGCTCCACCTTTACCGGCAGCATCTCTTCCTTCAAAAATCACAACAACCTTTTCATTATTTCTAATTACACGTTCTTGTAATGCAATTAACTGTTCTTGCAATCCGGCTAATTGAGCTTCATACTTCGTTTGTTTAAGCGCTTTATTAACGTCAATTTTTTCGGATTCTAAAAGTTTACGTAAACCCATTTTAGAGTTTAACAATTCAATATCCTCGGCGGTTAATTTTGTATTTTCCATTAATAATCAATTTGTGCTAAGTGTCTATAATATCTGGCCACTACATTTGGGTCTGGCATTAGAAAAGACCCGGCCTCTTTTTTTCCATCATAATCAAAACGAGACAAAACGTAGCGCATGCTCTCTAATCTTGCTGTTCGTTTATCATTTGTACTCACAATCAACCAAGGGCAAAAATCGGTATGACTGCCAGAAAACATGAGCTCTTTATATTTAGTGTATTTATCCCACATCTGCTGCCCCTTCTCATCAACTGGACTAAATTTCCAGCGCTTTAACGGATTGGCTAACCTTGCCTTAAATCGTTTGGCTTGCTCATCTTTAGAAATTGAAAACCAAAATTTAATAACGGTTACACCATCTTCATATAACATATGTTCAAATTCAGGAACTTGCAACATAAATTGGTTATACTCATCTTTGGAACAAAAATCCATTACGGGTTCTACCACTGCTCTATTATACCAACTCCTATCAAAAAACACTATTTCTCCTGGATTCGGTAGCTCTTTGATATATCTTCTGAAATACCATTGTCCTTTTTCAACCTCCGTTGGTTTTGAAAGTGCAACCACTCGCATGGACCGTGGATTAAGATGTTCTACAAAACGTTTGATAGAGCCTCCTTTCCCTGCGGCATCTCTTCCTTCGAAAATCACCGCTACACGTTTTTTATTCTTTGCAATCCATTGCTGTAAATTGACCAATTCAGCTTGCAAATCCTTTAATTGTTCTTCGTATGACAAGTTCCAAACATGCTTATTCATTTTGAGTCCTCGAGACTTCGCCTTTTGAATAAACGCTTTTCTATTTGTAATTGTTGTTAAATCTTTATCTGTTAGCATATTTCTTAATTACACTTCAAATTTGCCCATTTTAAACACTTAATTGAGTGAGTTTGAACATAGCAATGCATGATATTAATCAGCAATCGAATAAATCGTTTTAGAACCTTGGATTCAGAGGAAATACTAACATTTCAGTTTTAAAAAACTTTACAAGGACCCACCTTAATACCAATATTTTTCGTAATTTGGATAAATACTCAGACCGCTCTCAATATGATAAAAAAATTACTCTTTGCAACGGCATTAACAATTGCCTTTTCTGCATTTAATCAAGAACAATTTATTGGTGGTGGCAACTCTCAGGGTGTTTCCGTCAGCTCTAGTAGTGACGCCAAATTATATGAAGGTGTTTTTGTTGCTTCTGGAGAAAACACAATAAATGGAGCAGGATCAGAAGCTGACCAAATGGAAACTGTCAGATTCCTGTCTCAAGCCACTTTTGGTGCTGATCCAGAATTAACCTCCTATGTAGTTGATATTGGAATTGAAAAATGGATAGATGAGCAAATGGCGATTCAACCCAATTATTTAGCGCCTTCTGTTAACGAGATTTTCCAAACTACTTTCGAAACTTTTTTAGCAGAAGGAGGAGACTCTGCCGACTTTACAACACGACCAAACTGGGTTCATCTTGATTATGCTTGGTGGGACAATACAATTAAGGGAAAAGATTTATTACGGCAAAGAATGGCCTATGCACTTAGCGAAATCTTTGTAATCTCAGCTGAATCTACACTCGCAGGATACGGAGAAGCATTAGCTGTGTATTACGATATACTTACTGAAAATGCATTTGGTAATTATAGAGAAGTATTGGACAGCGTTACCAGAAATGTTGCAATGGGCACCTATTTAAGTCACCTGCGAAACGCAAAAACAGACACTGTCAACAATACCAATCCGGACGAGAATTATGCGCGTGAAATAATGCAACTCTTTAGCATTGGTCTTTATGAACTCAATCAAGATGGAACTTTTAAACTTGATGGAGATGGAAACAGCATCCCTACCTATAACAATGAGGATATTAAAGAATTTGCAAAAGTATTCACTGGTTTTGGAATTGGTGGCAGAATAGACACTAGCGAAGCAACGTTTACTAACAGTATTTATATTGCGGATGTTACTAAGCCAATGAAAATGTGGGACGAACAACATGAACCTGGCGAAAAACACTTATTAAATGGTTATGTTATTCCGGATGGACAAACAGGAGATGAGGATATCTCAGACGCCCTAGATCACTTATTTAATCACGAAAATGTTGGTCCTTTTATTTCCATACGATTAATACAACATTTTGTCAAGTCAAACCCCACTCCAGAA
>CAKZPK010000073.1 GCA_937139035.1 uncultured Crocinitomix sp.
AACGTTTTGATATTTCCCCTCAGCATCTTTGGCCCAAATACGGAAGTACTTTTTAGAATCAGGTCTGCGGATGGATTTCTCCAAAAGTTCCATTGCCTGACTAAATAATGGTGACTTGATTTTGTGGCGGTACCGTAAAAGGCTCATTACCTTTTTAGCATCCAAATTGCCTCTGCTTGTTTCAAAAGCATCCAGCACGAGTTGCTTGATAAATTCATCAGAACTATTGACGTTTTTATCCAGGAACTCATCCAGTTTAGATTTACATGCTTTAATGTGTAAATCATCAAACTCGATACGATCATTAATGCTTACCTCGATTTTGATAGATCTATCAAAGTTGTACCAGGTGAAGTTTCCTTTTCCGGCTTTACCGTTATTGTTTGCAGCCATGAATTCTTCATATATCTCGCTGCAAACATCATTAACTAGTTGCTTCAGATCGTAAAGCCTATCATGCAATCGGATAGCTTTGGTTAAAAGCATTCCTGATTTACGTTCACTAAGGCGCTCAAATTTAGTAGTTCGGTTAAACGGTACCGTAATACCTTTTTCATCACTCCATTGTGAGTCGCTGCTTTTTTGCACTTTGGCTTTTAATTCATAATTTTTCATCTTGTTTTGTTTTTAAAATGGTTATCATCAACTCGCTGAACTGCAACTCCGCCATAGTTTCGACCAATGTGTTTAATTCGGCTTTTTACGGTCATTAGGTTGATTCTTTTTTCGTTTAATTCAGATCGGATGGCGTTGAACTTATCGCTGAACAGATCCGACATATATTGTTTTTCAAGTAGCTCAAGAGCTCTTATTTCATTTATTAATTTGCGTTCGCGTTTTTCGAGGTCTTGTCTGTATGCCATTGGTCAATTTTCATTTGATGTTTGTACTTGGTTAAGTAGTTGTGATAAAAGGAATGGTCAACATTCTTTGACTTATGGATCTCCTTGAGGTTACGCTTGTAAAAGTTCAATGAGAAAGCAATTACTTTGTTGATTTCAAGAAAATCTAAGAACTCAGATTCCCATTTTTTGAACTCAGCTTTCCACCAATTCCAAAACAAGACAGAACGTTCATGAATGGAGAAAGCCTCTTCAAAACTTGTACCTTCCGGATACAAATTCCTCAAAAATTGAATTCCCGTTTCGTACACGATTTGGTTGTGTTCTATTTCTGTTAGGTTCGCGACCTGGAGGATATACGCTTGATTGGATGCGAAGACCTCTCTTCTTGTTTCTATTCTCGTTTTCATATTGGCAGGTTAAATTGTTTATTCTCGTTTTGTCATTCTTATATGCCTTAAGGCGCTTTCGTTTTGATTTCATTATTCAGTTAGTTTGCCGTGATACACTTCCGCTTTTTCTTCATTGATTGTGATAATTCCTCCAGGACACCGTCCGGACACAAAGCAATTCAGTCCCTCAACACGCATCACAACATTTGCAAGTTTCCGAATGAGTTTAGATGTTGCTCCATCAGGCTCTCCACGTTCCTCGTGGCAGATGTAAATGAATAGCTTCTTGGACTTGTATTTCTTGTGAAGTTCACGCACAACCCCGTATTTTAACTCGTCGCGGTAATAGGTTTCGTTGTCAATAAAAACCGCTTTAGCAGAGTTGCGTTTTCCTAATCCCTCATCAATCTCTTCAATGGATGGTGCATCATAAAACTTTAACCTTTTATTCTTTGGATCAAGCTGAGCTCGTTCGTATGATTCTGAAAAGGTGTATGACAATCCTTCCTCTCCACTTGCATAATTGACCTTAACATGTTTTGAAAGCATTTCTGCCAGTTTCAAAGCGTGTTGTGTTTTACCATGTTTTTCTTTTCCGTATATGATCCAAATCCCTCCTTTTTCAGGTGTGCCTAAAACATCTCTGTAAACACCCTCAAAATCGAATGTGTCGTATGTCTTTTGGAGTAAAGTATCTCCTGTTTTTCCGTAACCCATATCTTAGTTATTTGCTGTGATTAGGTCTTTTAAATGACGGAGTGACTTTGTTTTATCCTTAGTAACACATTTCCGCACTAATTTGGGAATCTGTCCTTTTGGGGCATTTACTAGGGCCACATCACCAATGAGCTGTTGGTAAAAATCCGTTTTCAAACGTGGATCTCCTTTTGGTACCAGGTTTACAAATTCATCTGCAAAACGGTCAAATATTTCAGCAAATCCAACCTTTTTGCGCTTTATTCCTGCCTCAACCTTTTCTGCCAAACCAGCAGCGCCCATCATATACCACCCACAATTACCCTCTGTACCGTTCCACAACTCCTTTATTTCAAGGAATGCCATATACTCCAAATCACCAGCCTCATCCAATACTATTAATGGCCTTTCAATGATGTTTAAATAGTATTTTAAGTTATCCTTAACCTCAGTGTATTTGCCTTTGTCATCAATTCCGATCGTAAGGGCTAACTTTCTAATAAACTGTTGTTTTGTTTTTGCCTGGCTACAATCAAAATAGAAGGCGTTTTTAATCCCTTGGATAACATGTTTGGCACATTCTGTCTTTCCAATACCATTGTTATCAACTAGAATCATTGATTTGCTGAAATTCTTACAGTATTGAAGGTTGTTTTCAATGTTGACATAAACTACCGTTCTTGCAATTTTCCAAGTATTAGCATGGAGAGTTACATTTAATCTACGTCCCCAATTCAGCCATTTGTCATCACTTACAACTCGCTCAGTTTCTCCTTTTTTTATTACTGAAAATGCTGAGGCGTTAATTCCGAGTGTTTTTGCATAAGCTGCATCAGATCCTCCGTAGTTTTCTCTATCAGCAAGTATGGCCTCACGTACTTTCAGTCTAAAATCTTTCGTCAATTTCATTGGTGTGGTTTTTAATTATTAGATTATATTTTTAGATGTTTGTTCCAGGTTATCTCTGGATTTTCATTCGGTATGTATTCAGGTAGATCCTCCTCCTCAGCGTATCCGAGATCAATTGCTTCTTCCTCGCTTTTTTCAAATGGATGGATTCCAGGGATTGTGAAGCTGTTGGAAATGGTTCTTGGTGTATTGTCAATTACCGTGATATTATCAAGTGCTGCACGTTGGGTTTTCATAAATGCGACAACTGTTGTTTCATATCGCGACCAAATTTCCCGTGCCTCTTTTTGTGCTTCGGTTTCTTCAATTTTAGTTCTTGCTGGTATTGGTTTTGGAAGTAGTTCGCAGATGTACCGGCCTTCATCATCATAAACCATTGCTTTGAATACTTCACCCTCATTATCATCTAGGTAATAAGCCATGAATGATTTGCCTTCTAATTTTTTCATCAGTCCGATCAACTTCTCACCAGTGCAGATCTCTTCGTTATTTCCTAGTACCCATTCTTTGTATTGGAGCTTGGTTAATCCTACGTTGCATGAGGTTGGTTGTGGAATACCAATGTGATACATGATGTATTTGTAGTTGGTAGGGTTTAGATCAGGGTTCTGATTTTGTGTAAAGTAATCCCACTTTGACATTGTCTTGTCAACATGATGAGGGCTGTTGTTTACTGTGATAATGTCTGTTAATGATTCGTGAATAATTCTTTCGTAAGGAATAAGAATGTCTTTTCCTGGGCCAGCTTCGTTTGCTTCCGATTTAGGATTCGGTCTTGCAACCCAACCTTCACGCTTTTTCTCAAGGGAGTATCTTAACTCTCTAAATTCGCGCTCAACCATTTTAGAACGTGCTTTGTTGGCGAACATTCTTACATCTTGGAACATGGCTCCGTTTTGGAGTAGCGTGTTTCGGTAAGATGAGTTTAACGAGCTTTCACATTCTAGTTCAGCTGGTAAATTGAATCCCCATTCGTGATAATTACGGACCAGCTGACGGTAAAAATTCAAGATCAACTCTTCTTTTGTTTTACCATAGACCCAACATGTAATTGCTTTGGATGCTACATCAATAGCAAGGTAAAACCAAACTCTTTTATTGCCTTCATACTTAAATGGCGGTTGACGGTCATCAATTGAAATTAAAGATCCCGAAAATACAGGCGGTTCTAATGATGCGTATGGCTGCATACGTGTCATGAGCTTTTGGCGATCGCCTGAACGCTTTGAATGGGTACCTATTTTGTTTTCCCATGAGCGTAAGTACTCTTTTACAGTTGTGTCACCAATTTTGTTGAATGATTTTGGATCATAAACCTCACCTGAAGCATTGTTGATCAATTGAACATATCCATCTAAAAAACCATTGTATTGCCGAATGACATCCGCTGCGGTTGGTTTAAATGATTGCCCTGAAAATAGATTATTCAATAAACTGATTACTTCATCATCTACCTTAGCAGCATTTTTCATTGATTTACCTTCAGGATCCTTTATCAGACAGTAATAGCTTTCTTCTTTGAACTCTTTAAACTTTTTACGGAAGCGTCGCGGATGTGATGGGAGGTTATGTCTTTCTTTATACTCTTGATACAAATAGTCATTAAATGAAATTGAATCATCAAGAATTGATTGAGAAACGGAGCGAACATCTCTAGTTGCTCTCAGACTACCACCTTTTGTAAGGCGCTCATGAATACGAGCCTCCTCTAATTTGATTAATGCTTTAAATACACTGGCATTTAGTATATATCTGTCACGCTCTTTAGGTTGTAAATGACCAAAGTTAGGTCGTTCAAACTCTGTATAATATCGTGTGGCTTCATCATCAAATCTGAAAAACGGGACCAATACATGATCCGGTTTACGCGGATCTCCTAACGCGTCTTGAATCTCTTTAGGTAGTGTATCAAAGTCAATGAGTAGCTTACGTCCGTTACCTCCTAGTTGCGCACGTTTAATCCCGTATGGCTTTTCTTTGTAACGCCAAAGAGTTGTCTTTAGTGAGGCATAACAATTCCACCAATCAGGAATTAATTCTTCCTTTTGCACTACTAATGTATTTCCGAGTAAATATGGCATTGTTCTATTTTAAAAAATGAGGGCCAGCTTTTTTGATTAACCCTAAACCCATGATTGCTGGCCCTCTCCACCCAATTTTTCTAATCCTCTTCAAATTCGATTTCAACTGGTTTTTGACTTTCTTTTTTTAACTTATCTAAAGCCTTCTTTCGAATCTTGATTGCTAAATCTGAATTAATAAGGTATCTCAGACTTTGCCGAACAGTGTTTTCAGAAGTTTCAAATTCAGCTGCGAGTAAAGGAACCCATGAACCATTAATTCTTATTTTCTTCATTTTTTAGTATGTTTGTTTTCAAATGTCTCGAACAAACGTACGAAACAAATTACGAATTACCAAAATAATCACGAAAGAAATTACGAATTTTAATTCGTCTAATAAAATTATATGAGTGATATATCCAGTAGAATTAAGGAGTTAGTAGAACACTTTGCAGAGGGGAATAATTCAAGATTCGCAAAGCTAACGGGGACCAGCGAGGCGAATATTCGGAATTACATTAATGGTAGACAACCTAAATTTGACTTCTTGTCTGCCGTTGCTGATAAATTCGAAATTAATTACGAGTGGCTGTTTACAGGAGTAGGAGAAATAGAACACACAACTAATATTGTAAATGATCCGCAGGCTATCTATGGATTAAGAACAGATCCCACTTTAGAATCCCAACAAATACCATTATACGATATAGAAGCTGCTGCTGGGTTGATCCCACTATTTAAAGATCCTAAGTCTGGCTTAACAAACCAACACTTAACTATACCTGGTGTACCAAAATGTGATGGTGCTGTATTTGTGACCGGTGATAGTATGTACCCATTGTTAAAAAGTGGAGACATTATTGCTTATAAGGAAATAAAGGATCTGCCTGATCAAATATTTTGGGGAGAGATGTATTTACTGAGTATTGATTATGGTGAAGAAGAATATGTCACTGTTAAATGGGTGCAAAAATCTGAAAAGGGTATTGAGTATATAAAATTGGTTAGTGAGAATCGACACCATCAACCTAAAGATGTTCAATTGAAAAAGGTCCGAGCAATGGCGATCATAAAAGCGTCCGTTCGTATCAATTCAATGGCGTGAAAGCAACTTTTTCAATCAATTACATATTGAACATAAACACAAACCTTTGTTTTTCAAGGGGTTTACGTGAATCAGAAATGATTATGAGAGTGTTTGAAATTGGTTTTATTCGCGCTTTTTTTGCATAAAACGGGCATTTTGATACTTAAATTCTAATTTATACCCCCTACAAATTACACCCAATTGAAACCCCAAATGAAACCCCAAATGAAACCGCAACTCAAAAACGGTACTTTTCAGACTGACATTACAAACCCGAACAAACACTATTTTAACGATTAACTATATCGTAATTATAACAGCGTTAAAACGCCATTTTTATAAGGTTTAAGGGCATTTATTGTAAGGTGATTGTATTTGATGGATCAGATATAGATCCTTTTGGATAATTGTTGTAAATGAATTGTACTAAAACTGAGGTTTACGCACATTCCGATTTTCCCGAATTTTTCGACAAAAATATAATACTCTTTAGTGTTTATAGGGTGTAGGGGTGTGTATTAGGTGTTATTTGTTTGTGTACATTTGGATTGGCCCCTTATATATTGCTGCAATATTTTTGTCCTAAAATTAAATTAATACAAAATGAAAATATTAAAAAACACCGCATTAGGATTGAGTATCACTTTTTTAACTGCAACGAGTTTTGCTCAACCTATTGGATTGAACTTTGAAACGGACACAGATGATTTAGAAATTTTTTCAACAGAAAAGGCACCTATTTACAATCAAATATTAGAGGTGAATACGTTAGACAGTGATGAGCAGTTGTTTGAAATTGATTTAAATCAAAGCATTGATGTGGAGGATAAAACAATCCATTCATTTGCTACACTTAAAGGAAATGAAACATCAATTGATCCTTTTTTCAATTTAAGTCAACCTAATATGCATTTAGGTTTTGAATCAGAAGAAAAAGAACCATTTTTCAGCAACAAACGCAATGTTTATTCAAGCATGTGGGCATTTGCCTCATTAAATTATTTGTATGCCGACCTTGTTGGGTTGATGGATGCAAATGTTCTTAATCAATATCAAAGTGGTGTAGTAAATGGAGTTGAAATAACGCCCAATTTTTTAACGGTAGCTGCAGGTTTTATGCAAATACCTATTGCAAATGTTTTTTTACCGCATTTAATTAAAAACGATAGAGCATTGCGTTGGGTTCAAATTGCGTCAGGTACAATTATGACGTTGGTGCAATCAGGTACATTGTTTATGGGGAAACCAACTCCGTATTATGCGCTATTCTCTGCATTTGAAATAGCTGCAACTACTTTTATTACGATTGATGCAATTAAATGGAAGCCGAATTCTAACCGAAATAAAAGACGTTTATAATGAAGCGTAAAAAAGAGCTACTGAGTGTACTTTGGATATTTGTTACCTTAAATTATCTGTATTGTGATTTAATAGGGTTAATGGATTCGAGTATGCTCAAACAGTATTTGACTGGGAGCGTAGAAGGGCTTGAAATAAATGAGAATTTCTTGCTTTATGCTGGTATTTTAATGGAAATACCTATTGCAATGGTTTTATTGTCTAGAGTTTTAGCAAAAAAAGCGAATTGTTGGGCTAATATTTTTGCCGGAGGTATAAAAACAATTGTTATGGTAGCGACTTTATTTGTGGGGAGCTTTACCAATTACTATTTGTTCTTTGCCATTATTGAAATAGCTACAACAATTTTCATTGTCGGCTATGCTATTCAATGGTTAAGACAAAAAAATGGTGAAAAGGGTTAGCCTTTCTCGCTTAGTTTTTTTCTTATTCTACTCAATGATTCTGGTTTTACGCCGATATAAGTAGCAATATCATATTGCGGGACTCTTTGAAAAATATCAGGTCTTGCTTTAAGTAATTTTAAATAACGTTGCTCAGGTTTGTCAGTAATATAAGAGGCCATTAATTTTTGTTGTTCAAAAAATACAGTTTCCATGATTTGACGCGAAGTCGTTTCAAAACGTGGAAACTGTTTAAACAATTCTTGCGCTTTTTGTTCGTTGCCAATTACCACAGTAGTATCTTCCACACAAGCTAAAAAATAGTCTGACGGGGTTTCTTTTTCAAAGCTTTCCAATGACATAATCCATTGCTCTTCGGTATAAAAGTTGGTGGTAATGTCATTGCCGTCAATTAGTTTGTATTGTCTAACCAAACCATCTAACACAAAAAAAGTGTCAGTATTAAATTGTCCTTCTTTAACCAAAAAACTGCCCTTAGACACTTTTTTAATAATCATACTCTCAGTTAACACCTCAATTTCGTCAGGTGTTAAACTGGTTATTTTTAAGAAGTAGTTTATTAGCTTATTATTCATTTGTAGTTGTATTGTGCGCTAATTATTATCTAAGTAAAATCAGGAGAATAGTAATAATTGCGGGTAATGCTTGAATAAAAAATATTTTCTTTTCTGCAGTTAATGCACCATAAATTCCAGCTATTGAAACGCAAGTCAAAAAGAACAGCGATATATTGGTACTCCATTCTGCATTGCTTATGAAAAACGTCCAGATTAATCCAGCAGCTAAAAACCCATTGTACAAACCTAGGTTTGCAGCCAATTCTTTCGTTTGTCCAAATAAACTGTCTGGAAAACTAGTAAACACTTTTTTACCTCTTGATTCCCAAGCGAACATTTCGAAAAATAGGATATAACAATGGATAAATGCAACAAGACCAATTAGTATTTTTATAGTTAAATCCATTTTTTTAATGTGTTTTTTAGCTGAAAATTTGGTGCTGCAAGGTAATACTATTATGAAGATTAATTCTTGTAATCCTCCGTTTTTATCGATTATGTGCGGGGTACAAAGTACCAGAATTCATCTCCTCCAATGGGGATATAAATCATGCATAAAAAAGCGGATTTGCTCCTATTATCAGGCCCACCGCAATCCAATGAAAAAACGTAGTAACCAGAAAATTCTGTCCAGCAACCAAATTCTTTTTGACCATATTCAGGATACAATTTTCTTAATGCCTCCCATGCCATTTTGGGTGAGGTGATGGGCGAATCGTTTGTTCTTGACATAGATGGAAAGTAGTTTATACTATCCTCAACAACATCAACAAGCAAACATTGCAATTGCTTTTTTTGAGATGAATTTTCATTTACACCTTGACAATTAACCTTTTTTAAATCGTTAAAAGTTAAGCTGTCCGTTTTTTGCGCTATTAAAGCAGAGGGAATGATAATGAAAATTAATAGAATGTATTTAATCATCATTTTTAGATAAGTTTTCAAAATGAGGTGTCACACGTTCTTTAAGAATTGAAATTAGTTCGTTTTGATAGTATTTATAGATATCAGGAATATCGAGCACAATAATTTTATGGTTGTACTTTTCTTGCGTATGGCTGTTGATAATAGACTCATGTTTGGTTTCCATTACTAATATTGTATCTGCCCAAATAACCAATTCTTCTGTTATGGGGTTAGTACCTTCCTTGGCGCAAATTTTTAAGTTGGTTCCAGCAGATTGAAAGATATATTCATCAGTAATAGAGGAGAAATAATCCTCTCCTGTCTTTGATCTTTGCAAGTTTGCTGAACAGACGAATAGTATTTTTTTCTTGTTGTTGGATTTTTCAGACATTTCTTAAATTAAATTTCAGACAAAAATGTTACTATTTATTTTTGTAGTTGATTAGTTTAATTAAACTATTATCATAACCTGACCGCCACTCCACCTTTTCAATTATTGGTTTTAATTGTAGTTCTATTTGTCTATAATACCAGGAAAACCAATCAAGTTCATTCTCATTCCTATTGATGTCAAGGCAGAACCGTATTTTATGATCACCCACATTGACGGTTAAGAACTTTTCCTTTTCTTGATGTTTAAGTGTAAAACCAATGTATTCATTTTTCGTGATTTTATCATTCAAAATTTCCAAGAAATCAATTTTATTTTTGGCCTTAATCCAGTTAAAGTTTTCTCCTCGGTCAATAATCAATAAAGTTATTTTCCAATTACTGTTATCCAAATTCTCTAGTAAATTTAGAACTGAAAAATCAACACTCTTTACATTCTTAAATAATATGATCTCTTTTTCATATCCCATTTCATTTCTTCAATTGTGAAATTGCCTCTGTAGTTGATGAAACAAAGTTTATTTGCTTCCCTTTGTTGCTTTCGTAAATAAAGTCCTTTAAACTTTTACTAGTGTATTTAGCGAAATCTCCAACAATGGTTAAACGGACACGATAGGTTGAGAATTTTTGAAGAATTTCACCTGCAATTCCACTTTTAAGGTCAAAAAAGTCAACTATAATGTTTTTTTCGTGAATTATAATGGCGTCAAAACCTTGGTAGTATAAATCTCCCAATAAGTCTAATCCATCTTCACTTTTATTAATGACAGTATCATCCGAAATCACTTCGGCAATTTTAAGCTGATCATTATTATGGGTTTCAATTGTCATTTTTACTTTTTATGAGAACAATAGGGAATGGTATTAACCACCAAAATCATTTTTAAATATAGGAATTGTCAAAGTATTTTGGTCGAAAGATTTTAGTAAACACAAAAGTGGTTTGAGCATTCACCCAAACCACTTTTACGATTACACTTTTTGCAAGTTGGAATTAATTCAACTCTTTCAATAAGGTACTAGCTGCTAATTTACCCAATTCGTTAGATGCTAAAGGACTTGCTCCAGTAATGAGTTTTCTATCTAAACAAACCGTTTTATCTGACTTCTTGTTTACAATATTAGCACCAAGACTTTTTAGTTTCTCGCTAAGTCCAAAAGGCATTTTTCCTGGTAAATATCCAATCATTGGGGTTTTTTCATCTACTGAATCAGGAAATACAGCCATTTTGTATCCTTCATAAAGAAACTTTTGGTTGTTTAATGTTGTTGATAAAAATGAACCTGGTCCGTGGCAAAGGCTAATTGTAAATAAATCATTTTCATGTGCCCAATTCAATGTTTTTCCAACATTTTTATCTTCCGGAATACCTAGCATAGATCCATGCCCGCCCGGTACAAATACTGCAGCATATGAAGCAGCATTGTCGAATGAAGAGTCAACAAAGTTGGCTAAGTTTATTGGTTTTTTAAAGTTGGATTTGAAGTGATTATAGATGGCTTTTACATCCTCGTCTTTTTCTGGGAAAGCCCACATTTCAAAAACTACTGGCTTTCCTGTTGGCGTTGCTATTTCAAAATCAAAACCAGCATTTTTAAGATGCAACATTGGCAATAATGCTTCTACAGGATGGTTTCCCGTTGAAAACAATTTGCCATTTTTCATTTTCAGGTTTTTTTGCTCGGTAAAAATTACCAAGATCTTTGATTTGTCCCCTTTGTATTTTTCGTAGGTTATGTTTTCAAAGTCAGTTTTATCAACTGTTCCTAATTTGATGGCCATTTTTGAAGGGCTGTATGAACCATCTGACTCTAATTTTGGTGCAAGGCCCAATAATTTTTTAAACATCTTAGATTATTTTATTGAAGTTACTAATTCATTCATAGGTTTACGCACTTTAACTAAGTTCGCTAACCAATCCTTTTCTGTATCTCTATAGCCAATTGGTAAAAGGAGTGTACTGCGTAAGTTTTTTTCTCTTAATCCTAAAACCTTATCTAAGCCATTTGCATCAAAACCTTCCATTGGAGTAGAATCTACACCCTCAAATGCGGCTTGTGTAATAGCGGCCATAAAAGCAATATAAGTTTGGCGTGCTGCATGTTCAAAATTTGCTTCTGCATCACGCTGCGGATAGTTGGATAATAACATTTGACGATAGTTTTCCCAACCTTCATTTTTGAAACCGCGAATTTCATTGGTCAAATCAAACATGTGGTTGATTCTATCTTCAGTGTAGTTGTCCCAAGCAGCAAAAACTAAAAGGTGAGAACAGTCTGTGACTTGTGGTTGATTCCAAGCTATTTCTTTTATTGCTGTCTTTACTTCACTGTTTGTAATAACAAAAACTTCAAACGGTTGTAAACCACTTGAGGTTGGAGCTAGTCTGATAGCTTCTAAAATGTTATTTATTTTTTCTTCAGGAACTACGCTGCCGTTCATGGCTTTTGTTGCGTAGCGTTCATTTAATTTATCTAAAAAACTCATTGTACTATTTTTAATTATAGCACAAAGTTAGATGGCTAGCACCGTATAAAAATTACCCTATGGTAAGAAAGTTATTTTCTTACTTTTTCTACTCTAATTCGACTGAGGCTTTGTTGGGTAACTCCTAAATATGATGCAATATGGTAGTTTGGAGTGTACTGTTCTATGTCAGGATATTGTTCCAAGAATAAATCGTAACGCTCTGCAGCAGTTAATTGCAATTGGTTTAAAATTCTTTTGTGTAAACTAACAATATGGCGCTCTAAATTCTTGCGTTGAAAAGGTTCAAATTCTGGAAATAATGAATGTATTTCATCTAATTCTTTCGCATTAAACTCAATCACGTTCGAATCTGTAATGCACTCTACAGTTAGCGTTGCGAGCTCATCATTGTAAATGGCAATGAAATCACTAATCCACCAATCTTTAATGGCAAATTGCAATGTATGTTCTTTTCCATTTTTATCAATGCAATAAGATCTTAAGCAACCATTGGTCACAAAAAATGTTTTTTTGACGGATTGCCCTTGGCGAATAAGCATTTCTCCTTTAGAAACGGTTCTTTCTTTAGATATGGAAAAAAGATGTTCTTCTGCCGCGGAACTTAGCGTTATGCTGTTTTTTATTTTAGTGATTAATTCTTTCAAATTGTCAATGCTTGTATTAGTTATTTGGGCGCTTTAGTCTTCTCTAATAAAAATTACCATTGTTATTTTCTTAAAGCCTGTTATCAAAATACCCAAATCAAAGGTATGATTAGTAATTGAATTCCAACTGTCTGATTTTCTCCATAGGTTGAAAGAGGCGTTTGAAAGAGAGATTGTATCAGGCGGGACAAACCTTTCAAGAATTTTTGAAGAGTGTTTTTTACTTGTCCAAGTTCGAAATAAAAGTCTCTTGAAATCCTTTAATTACCGATTTCATTTCATTCTTATTTTCTTTTGAGACGTTAAATTTGGATGTAAATGTTACTTCACATTTATTATTGGATATGTGGTCCACAAAAAATATTCCTGTGTAATTTGAAATTGGCATAGGTGTAGAAATTATGATAAATTCCATTTGGTGATTGGTGCTATCAATTTTTGTCAACCTTTCTATAATTTCACCACCACCTTTTAGATGAATGTATCTTACAGCACCTATTCCTTTTCCCTCAACAATAACCTTTTCAATTAATTTGGGGGCAAATTTCTCAGTGCCACCAAATGCAATTAACTTATTCCAAACTTTGTCTGTTTGATCTTTAACAATGTTTTTTGATACAATTTCGCTGTAAATCATTTTCATACTTTTTTCCTTTGTTTTACTCCGCGATACATTGCAAGAAGCAAATGTTGTTATCACTAGAGCTATTATTATACTTTTCATCTTTCACTTGTTTGATGAAACAAAAGTATTTTGAAAACAACGTATAGAATTTAGGAAAAGGGCAGAAGTATCATTTTTCGGTCAAATGTTTAAATCATTTTAGTGAGCCGTTCTCTAATTAAAAATTGTTTTGGTGTTTCGTTATAGAATTTTCCAAAAAGGGTAATAAAATGAGAGGCATTTTCATATCCTATTTCTAATGAGATTTGATTGATGCTAAGATCTGTAGAAGTAAGTAAGGTTTTTGATTTTTCCAGTCTTTTGTTTGTTAACCATTTTTTTGGAGAGGTACCAAAATGTCTTTTAAAATCCCTTCTAAATGAAGAAACACTTCTACCACAAAGAAACGCATAGTCCTCCACTGATAATGGTTTGTCAAAATTATGTTCCATTATTTCCTTTATGTTTCGTTTTGTAATTTTTTGAAGAGATTCTAGAATGTTTAAAAAGTTTGCTTTTTGCTCTGAATAGTAAAACAGGTGCAATAATTCCAACAATTTTAGTTTGGTTAATTCTTTGTATTTATTGTTGTCATTTTGATAAAGAACAAGTATTGATTCCGTAAAAAACTTAAGTTTTTCAGAATATTCCATTATGTAGCTAAAGCTTTTTCCGCTTATTAAATCTCTTTTATTCTCTAAAAATTTGTTTATTAAATCATCTTCAATAAAAAAAAATACGGCCTCAAATTCTTCTTGTTCAGGAATAATATCAGAAATCATGTATCTTCCTTTTGGAATAAATACGACTTGATTTTGAGACGCTAAAAACCGTTCTCCTTCGTAGTAAGTTTGAATTTTGAGTTTGCCTTTTAAAACAATTGAAATTACATGAGTTGCTACATAATGATCTGTCTCTGTATCTATAGTATCAATGCTTTTATAAACAATGCTTGAAAGTCCATCAACCATTATTTTTTTTACTTTTTTATGCTGATATAATAATTGTGGAACTATTTTCATTTAAAGCTCAGTGTTTGTTTTGTTGGACTTTTTTTTAAGTAAATGTAACGATTTATAGTTCGCTGCTGAACCATGATGTATACTTGCTGTTTTTGATCTGAGGATGTGAAAATATCCAACCATTAATGAAATAGGTACGTTATCTTGTGCATATGAAGTTGTTTTTGAGTACATCTTTTTTGTTTTGTATTTGTTCCTTGTTTGGACAGGTAAACTTGGTTCCTAATCCTAGTTTCGAGGAATATACAGGTTGTCCCGTGGAGCTAGTTCAATTGGACAGTGCAGATTTATGGAGTCCAGCTCATGGTACGGTTGATTATTATAATTCTTGCAATAATGTACTCGGTACAGGTTATGTTGGTGTTCCAAATAATTTATTTGGTTATTTGAATGCACATACAGGAGTTGCTTATGCTGGATTTGTAGCTTATGTGAATCCGGTAAGTAATTATAGAGAATACATGCAAACGCTTTTATTGGATTCTTTAGAGGAGGGAGTAGAATACGAGATTTCAATGTATTTGAGCATTCCTAAACATAAAGAATCAAACCCCGTTGGTCCTGTGGGAGTCTATTTCACATCTGACACGGTTGATGTTTCATATTCTGGTAGTAATTATTCATTGTGCTGTGCAGCAGATGTGAGTTTTGATACTGTTCCATCCGTACATGGTACTTGGTTACAAGTGTCTGCTAAATACTTGGCAGAGGGTGGAGAAAGGTTGATGATTATTGGCAATTTTGAAAGGAATGAAGATTGCGTTTATATAGACAATCCTGATTTATCAGAATCCTGTTATTATTTAGTGGATGACGTTTCAGTTATACCAATTGAAGATCCAGAGAACGAGGTTATTAATGAGTTAATTATAGCACTAGAAATGCCAAATGTTTTTACTCCGAATGATGATTTGATAAATGATGTATTTCGTCCTGTTAAAATGAAAAACATTGTTAGCTCTAATCTTGTAATCATGAATAGGTGGGGGCAAAAAATCTATGAAACTGATGACGTTAATTCGGGTTGGGATGGAACCAATAATGATAGCAACTGCGCAGACGGAACTTATTTTTGGAAAGTTGAATATGTTGATGTCAATGGCGCACAGCAGGGCAATCACGGTGTGGTGCAATTGGTACGGTAATGATTGAAAAGGAGTCGTGAACCTCCACTTCATAGCCCTATAAATTCTAAGCCATTACTAATGCTGAAAAGTTAGTTTTCCAAGGGTATAAAAGAAAGTTTCGTAAGCCAAAAATTTGAGTTTTGGAATGGTAGTTTGATACATTGAAGTTTGTGTGGGTGAAGACTCACATTCAATATTTGTCGCAATCGCCAACTCCATTGACCGTTTCATGTGAAGAGGGTCGCTAACAATTAAAGCCGAGGAAAAATTGAGAGAATCCATTAGTGATTTTGCCTCCGTTAAATTTTCATAGGTGTATTCAGAGCTTTCTTCAATTAATAGATCTTTTAACGGAATTCCTTGTTGAATGGCGTAATTTCTTGCTACATCACTGTCAGAAATATCCTGGTTTTCTCCTTTGCCTCCAGTCAGAATTATTTTTTTGACCACTCCTTTTTTATACAAGTAGATGCCATGGTTAACTCTTTCTTTAAAAACAGGTGAGAGCACGCCGTTATTAGTTCCGGCGCCAAGTACAATTGCTACGTCACTTATTTTCTCTGAGTGGGCTAAGGAGTAATGCCATATGTTTATAGCATTAAAAATTGTGAAAAGTAACAGAGCAAATCCAGCATATTTAATGAGCTTTTTCATAGCTCAAACTTACTGCCTGAAACGGGATTATGTTTCTTTTGAATTAGGAATAAAGAGCCTGTTTTATCATTCGCTTCGCTCTCTTTTTTATTCGTGTGTTAATCTCTTTCAATGATCAGATTTTCGTTTGCAATTTTATCCCAGTTTAGAGGTTTTGTTAATACTGAATTTCCCTGCCAAAGCGTTTCTTCTTCAAAACAAATTCTTTCGCATTTACTACCATTGGTTAGAAATAACTGGCCATCTAAAGACAAGTAGAAGAAATTGCCAACCTCATGTGTATTATCAATTCCGGTTTTTCCGTTCGCATTGAATTCAGTGTAGTACGTAAATGATTTATTGGGATCCAAAAATTCTAAACTATCATTTTTAAAATCTGCAAACAATTTAACCATTTTTAGGCTATCTAGCTCATCTGGTATGATACGAATTTCATCAATAAAATTTCTTTCAGGCGTATGTAAATTACCCCATTGATTTGGATAAATAATTTTCCATTTATCTTTTAAATCTATCCCAATTATATTCTCAGAAGTGTTTTTTATTTCAACCTTGATGTAAAAATAGTTGGGGTTTGAACCTTCGTAAAGTGTGTTTTCAACCCAAACATTACAAAGTTCCCCATTGTAATGAATAAGGCTAGACTCAACTGTGCTATTTGTAGTTTGCGTGGTTGCGTTGGTTTTATCTTCTTTCGATTGTGCTGATGTACATGACATTATTGAGCTAAGAAATAGCATCATTATCACTTGTGTTTTCAATCTCATATCGCGTCAGGTTAAACTTTCGTTATTGTAAGATACGAAATAGGAATAAAATTCTGGCTTAGTAGCTACACTTTGGTCAAAATCATTTTAGTTAACTCGTAAGATTATTTGGTATAGTTGTTAGCATATATTCTTCTGTAAAACAGATAAGAAACAATTAGTAAAATAAGTGGAATGATAG
>CAKZPK010000074.1 GCA_937139035.1 uncultured Crocinitomix sp.
AATTGGCACCTCTACTCCTTCTGGTAATGATTTTACGCGAATAGGTAAATATTGTAAGTCATGTAATTTTTCAAAATGAGAAACATCATAAGGAGCTCCTAAATACAAGGTTAGTTCTTCTTTAATTTCATTACAAACCTCTGCTTTTGGTTTGGAGAAAAAATTATCTTGAAAATATTGATGCAACCATTTTACTACATATTGCTGACCGAATGAAAGTACTTTATCACATCCTTGCGGTGCATATTTGTTGCTGCGTGGTGTCCAATTTGAATAAACTAGTTCTGTTCCTTTTGGATATTGTTGATGATGTCCTGTTTTATAGCCATCTGTTAAAAGTAATCCGTTCATGATATATATTGTATTAAAATCAATTTGTGTATTTTTGACACAAATATATCAATTATAAGTTATCCTCCAATATTTTTGGTAAAAAAAATATAGAAACACACGAATCTAAATGTTAAAGACACGTAATTCTAACTATCTTTAAATTAATATCATTAAACCACACTACTACATATCATTTTTCTGCCTGTTATTCTGTTCTCTTTCTTTTGGACAGCCCCGTCATCAACCTAGCTATGGCAAGTGTGACATGTATTTGAAAATGGATTACAAAAAATGTTTGTATTGGATTGAAAGCTATGATGGTGTACTGAAATCTGACACAATTTATGAAGGAGTTATAAAAGACGCTGGAAAAATAAAAGTAATGCAAAATGGTAAACACGGCTTACTCAATTGTGATTTAACCCCGTTTGTGCCTATAGAATATGATGCGATTAGATCATTATACTGTGGAAACAGTTTGTTTTGGGTACTCACTAAAAATGATAAATCTGCTTTATTCAATAACCAAGGAATTGCTATCACAAAGTTCAATTATGATGCTATAAATCTAGATTATAGTGCGTCAACCTGCTATCTTCATAATATTGGTTTTCATCCGTATTTCAAAAACAAAGCACCACAATTATTTGAGGTTAAAATTGACAAGAAAACTGGAATCATTGATACATCTGGCAATGTTATCCAGCCAATTAAGCATGATGAAATACGATTGTTAGAGCATACCAAAACTGGAATATATGGTGATCAGATTTCGCCAGAATACTTTTGGTATTTAAGAACCGGTAAAACCATACAGCTTAAATCAATCCAAAATGAAGTTTTATATCAGGATTCTACAAGTGCTATCAATGCTATTCCTCAATTCTTAAATAGCTCAGAATTTCCAATACTTAGTATTCAACAACCAGGTAATAAAAAACAGTTGCTCCTCAACTTAGAAAACAAAAAGTTAAGAGGGCCATATGTGGAAATTTATTTGGACAATGGTGTTATTACTGCTATTCGTGAATTGAAGACAGACACCAGTGATTATTATAATGAAAGCCTTGACTTTATATACAGTTCTGCAGATGTTGCTTCGCTAATGAGGCTAAATACAGCCAAAGAATTGTATGTTATTCATAACTCAAAAGGAACCTTCAGACAAGTTATTGATCCGCATGGGAAAGCAATCTTTAATGGGGATTACACTAAACTGCAAATGAAACAATATTTGGGTACAACATATTTTTGGGCGTCAAATGATGTTTCTTTAGAGGGGAATGAGGATGGTTTTTATTACAAATATGATATTTATTCAGAGAATGGAGAATTAGTCAATTCTTGTAACGTTTCTTTAGATAAAACAGCTCATGCAGGCAATAGTTTTTCTAACTTCTTCGCTCCTCTTGATCCGCAATTAAGAGGAATTCGCAATAGCAATAACAGACCTCTTTTATTTAGTAAGTCAGCTGATAAATGGGGTGCATTTAATGGAAAAGGTGATACTATAATTCCTTTTATATATGAAAATTTTCTTGGAGAGGTATTTGCCCAAGAGTCGCGTGCATTAATAGGTTATCAATGTGTGAAGAATGGTCAATCAGGTATCATTAACACAAAAAATGAGATCATTTACCCTTTCGAGTATGATGAGATTCTTTTTAACTGGAAACATACAGGATTAAACTATTTTAAAAAGAACGGTAAAGGTGCTCTAATTGACTTAGATAAGAATATTATCCTTGATGAAATTGACACCATTTTTTATGATAAATTTTCAAGTACTAATGAGCGACACATCATGAAAAAGCGCACAAAAACACCAGAAGCGTTTTATGCCTCACGTGGACATTTAAAAGAGTTATTTATTGTGCGATCAGATTCTTTATACTGGATGAGCAACAATACCTTTACGCTATGCGACACTGGGATGATACAATTTCAGCAAGCCACAACAAGCATTGGAAACTATATTTTAAAACCCACCGGAGCGGTAACCTCCATTTCTGACAATCGAGAACTCATTTCTTTACCAAACTACTATTTAGACGTACATGACTCTACCGGTATTGTTTATGATATTGAAGGGGAAAAAGCTGCAAAAATTAAAGCATTTGCATTGGGCGGAATGAATGGTGACTATTTAATGGTTAAAACAACCAATAATAAAATAGGTTTGCGCAGTAAGGATGGAAAAAAATGGTTGCTAAAACCAATTTACTTAGAAATCATCCCGTCTGATGAGCCAAATCAGTTTTGGGTAAAAACTAAAGATTCACCGCAGAGTCATCCAAATCAAGATGAATGGAAACTTGTAAATCACCGTGGAAAAAATCTATTTGGTAAATCTATTTTTTCTCATCCTGCAATTGTAAAAAGCAAACAATGGAACACTGCAATAGCTCAAATTGACAATGAATTTGGAATAATAAACGCCTCAAACGAAATGATCCTCCCTCCTATTTATGATGCAATTGCTCCAGCTGGAACGCCTGGAATCTATTTTGTGCAAAAAGACTCTATGTGGGCAATATTCAATATTACAGGTGTGTTCTCTCCATTTTATAATGACTTAGCCAATGCGAAATCTATGCCCATTTTTAAAGGAATAACCTATGAAGCGACAGATACTTTAATTGAAATTATTCATTACGAATACGGTAAATGGAATGTTATTGTAGAAAAAGCACCTATTGATAAAGTTAGACAGTCGGTAGATTTGGCCACACCATTAGACGAAATCTTGGCAATTACTAATCAACAAAAGTCAAATGCTAGTCATTTATGGAAAATGATTTACACTTCTGAACAATATCGTTCAGCTTTGAATCCATTAAACAACTATTACTTTTTCAAAGATTTTAATCCTCCTATTTCTAATAAGCAACTGTTTTATTCAACTATTCTCAATTTTAAAGGGTTTCCAGATTACTATTATGATGATCGTAAAATTGTACCGGAGAATTATCTCCGAAAAGAGGATCATTGGTTACAATACAACATTGGCTATGATAAAAAGCCATTAATCCATCAAAATAAACGAAGATTTCTCTATGCAAATAATGGGCTTTATTCTGAGTATATTGAGGCAATAGACGATTCTCTGATAAATCGATATTTTAATAATTTCTTACTCTCTAGCCCAAGTGAGAATATTCTCTTTTATGATTTGTTCGAAAATCAAACTGAAATTGATTCATTCTTGTACGACTATGTAGAGTCCCAGGTTAATTTACATCAAATGTTTGGCCCTGTATGCCTCAATTTTGCACAAGTCTATGCTAATTATACTCAACATTTCAATTTCACAAAAGGTGGGCTAACATTACGACAATACCCATATGATTCAAAGATCAGAACGGATATTTTTATTCCGTATGAAGTAATATTTCCGTATTTAAAAACTACAATTATAACATTAGGTGAATGGTGATTTCACGAACTTAACTCGCGCAAATAAACTACACCATTTATAATTTGCAAGGTAAAATTATCCAGCAAGGAATCACAACACATGTTAGAAATATTGCTCTTGAATTCTCAACAGGTTATTACCTTATTCAAATGGAATCAAACATTGAAATTGTAACAAAAAAAATTTATGTAGAATAAGAAAACCTCGATCAAACCAACTATTTAAGGACGACACATTTGTCGCCCTTTTTTCATGATTCAAAAAGCGGAACATTTCAAGCATAAACACCTATCTATTTAAAACAGGTATTCGTACCTAGGACTTTCTACTGTAAAGAGCTTATCTTCGTTAGACTAACCCTGCCTCCAATTTGTAATCTAATATTACTGTTTGCGCACAAAGATTAGAAACCCGCCCACATGACTATTTTTGAATTGCTCAAACATCCGATATTCAATTTATCAAGCGTAGAGCAATCAACTAAATATGAGCGCATATTTATTGACGTTATAGATGATTATCTTGATCTATTAGAAAAATTAGATGATTTTGAACTTGAGCAACCTCATGAACATAAGGCAAGTGCAAAAAAAATAAGTAATGTCGCATATCAGCTTAGTAAAGGAATCATTAACACACTTAAAACCTTTTACAACGGAATGCCACATGAAGCATTTTACGATTTTAAGGCCTTGTTAGATAATTCAAACCTAATTTATAATGCTGAGCGACTTTATGATGGGAAAGACTTCTACAGAGCACGCATAGCGGATTCAAACACTCATTTTACACCGAATGAGTTGTTTCACATTCCTTTCCATTTAAAGAATAAGATTGAAACACAACGCTATAGCATTCTCGGGTTTCCATCACTCTATTTATCGGACAGTGTTTACACTTGCTGGACCGAATTAGACAAACCCGCTCTTGACAACATGCATATTTCACGCTTTAAATTAAAGGCAAAACCATATCAAATTCTGCAAATTCCATATCCGCAAGAAGTAATAGAAAAACATGTACCATTTGGCGTAAAATCAGGTTCGGTTAATCCCGAAATCACTTCTTTGTTGATGAATTTTCCACTTTACTTAGCATGTTCAATTGGGGCTAAGAACCCTAATGACCCGTTTAAGGTAGAATACGTGATTCCGCAAATGCTTTTACAGTATGTAAGACAAAACAAAGACATACAGGGCATTAAATACTTTACAACCCATATTAATCGGGAAAACAAACAAATTAAGGGAACATTTAATAATTATGTATTTCCCATTTTAAGTGCATCAACAGAAGGGTATTGTACCGAATTGGGTGCTATGTTTGAAATGACTGACCCTACATTAGCTTCGTCATTATTAAATCCAGTAAATCCATTAAATTCTGTAATTAGAGCATCTATATCAGCCAACATTCAACAAATCAATGACAATGTCCCCTATTCTGCTACTGAGTTTGGTATTATTGAAAATGAGCTTTCTTACAAAACAATAAAGCCGCTCAATTTCGAATAAGCGGCTTTATCAATTACTTTATAAAAACTATTTATTTAGTTGCTCCCTTATCTTTCAGTAATTTCTTAACCTTACGTCCATTTGCAACCTTTAAAACCGACTTACCTTTACTATTCACTGCATTTACATCTGCACCTTTATCAATAAACCAGCTACATAGCCCCTCATTTTTACTTGAGGCAGCTAAATGCAACATTGTGTTTCCTTCATTTGTTTTGGCTGTAATATCCACTCCTAAATTCAAAAGCAATTCACAAAGGTGTCTATTCCCGTTTGCAGCAGCAACATGCATTAAATTTTCACC
>CAKZPK010000075.1 GCA_937139035.1 uncultured Crocinitomix sp.
TGAACAAAAACAGAATAGGCTTCTGTACCCGTTTTGCACCAAGTGGTGTCGTAGTTAGACAGTTCAAGATAGTTTTGTAGTAAGGAACCAAAGTTTTCCTCATCTTCTACCAATAAAATTCTTTTTAGTGACATATCGGAAATTCTATAATAACAGTGGTGCCCACATTCAATTCGCTTTCAATTTTTATGGTTCCTTTCATTTTAAAAACCATGTATTTGACAAAACTAAGTCCAAGTCCAAATCCTTTTGTATTGTGAATATTACCTTTTTGAGCACGATAAAAATTGTCAAATGCTTTGCTCACTTGATCTTTAGACATCCCAATGCCATCATCTTTAATTTTTACTTGAACATTGTTCCCTACTACTGCTGATGTAATTTCAATATTTGGTTGATTTGGGGAATATTTGATGCTGTTTTCTATAACGTTGGAGAAAACGTTTTCTAAATGATAAGCATTAGCGTTTACATAAAGGTTTTCAATCAAATTTAGCTTTACCGTGCAGTTTCGGTCGTCAATAAGAAGTGATAATTTCTCGATTGATTCATTAATCCCCTCGTTTATAGCTACTCGGCTTAGTGCAATATCAACATCATTCTGTTTTAGTGAAGCAACTTCTAAAATGGTTTCAATATGTCGAATTAGTTTATCTTTTTCGGCTTTAATAATTTCTATATAGTCCTGCACTTTTTCTGTGTCATTAGCCACCTTCGGATGAATAATAGAATCGGCGGCCAAAGAAATTGAGGCAAGCGGAGTTTTAAATTCGTGCGTCATATTGTTAATGAAATCAGATTTGATAGCACTAATTGTTTTATGCTTTATGACTAATCGAATAGAGTAAATAAAGACAAAAACGATTATGGCAATAAAAACCAATGATAAAAGAATCATGATTAAAATTTGTCGCCAAATTGATTCATTATTATTAGACATATTCAGGTATAAGGTATACCTGTCAGGATGTATAATATCGTCCTTGAATAATGGGATTTGATAATCCCATTCAGTATTCTTGTTTGGTTGAATAGCAAAGTTTTGGTTCAAGTCATCATAAACTGCCCAATCATCAGGATTTTTAAGTCCCATGGCATAGGTTTCTTTGGTGAGTTCATCACCAAATTCAATACTGTCTAATCTAATATCACCTAATTCTGTGCCTACTTCTAGTTGAATACGCTCAAAAACGTCATTAATATCGTTTAAGCGCACTTGTAATGAATGATCGTCTGAATTCTCAAATAGATTATGAATGCTGTCTTTGTCTCCATAATAAGACATGTCACTCATAAATGATATGCTATCGCTCGAAACTATTCTTACTTCAACTTGCGTATTTGCTACGGAATCTCCACCTGTGAAATCTTGATAATAACTTACTTTAATTGAGTCTTCATCTGCGGTTGAATCACATATTACATTATGATCCATTTCAATCAGCCGTTCTTGAAAAATTGAATTCATTTCTGGCGCCGAAGCAATAAAGGCAAGCGAATTAAAATCAGACATACCCTGTTCAACATTGGCAGCCACCTGATGAACTTTGTGATCGATTAACTTACGTTTTTCTACTAAAGACTGTTCTATCCACTTGTATTGAATAAAGATAATACCAATTAACGCCAAGGTCATTGCAGTAATCAAAACAGGAATAGTTCTGGTTCTCATAATACAAATGTAAGGGCATAAAATGAAGGTTGTAAGACTTTAACCTTTTTTAACCCGCATTTCAATTTTTGCAGTGGTCCTTGTATTCTTATGTAAAATGGAGGTTTATCGTCTATCGGGATTAATGGGGGAGGGACATATTGTAGCCATTTCTTCTATTTGTGAGGAGTGGGTATTTAGTTTGAAATTCTTGCAATAGTTTACCAATGATGGGACGTTGATAAACCATTTACAAGAAACAACCTGACCAAAACCAAAAAGCCTATATTTGTTCTAAATTTTAAAGGAATAAAATATGAAAGCTTATGTATTTCCTGGGCAAGGTGCTCAATTTGTAGGAATGGGTAAAGATCTTTACGACAACTCTACTTTGGCTAAGGATATGTTTGAAAAAGCCAACGAGATTTTGGGTTTTAGAATTACCGATATCATGTTCGAAGGAACGGCAGATGAATTGAAGCAAACGAAAGTAACGCAGCCTGCTATCTTTTTACACTCAGTTATTTTAGCAAAGGTTTTAGGGGATGATTTTAAACCGGAAATGGTTGCAGGTCATTCATTAGGAGAACTTTCTGCATTAGTAGCAAATGGTGTTTTAAATTTCGAAGACGGATTAAAATTGGTTTCGCAAAGAGCTTTAGCAATGCAAAAAGCATGTGAGGTTGAGCCTTCAACAATGGCTGCAATTTTAGGATTAGATGATGCTGTTGTAGAAAAAGCTTGTGATGATATTGATGGAGTAGTAGTGGCTGCAAATTATAACTGTCCTGGACAATTAGTAATTTCTGGAGCTGTTGATGCTATTGATACTGCATGCGAAGTTTTAACTGAAGCTGGAGCACGCCGTGCATTGAAATTACCTGTTGGAGGAGCTTTTCATTCTCCTTTAATGGAGCCAGCACGTGAAGAGTTAGCTGCTGCAATTGCTGCAACTAATTTTAATGAACCAATTTGTCCGGTTTATCAAAACGTAACAGCAACTGCTGTTTTAAACCCTTCTGAAATTAAAGAAAATTTAATGGCGCAATTAACTGCACCAGTAAAATGGACGCAAACTATGCAACAAATGATTGCTGACGGTTGTGAATCTGTAACTGAAGTAGGACCAGGAAAAGTATTACAAGGTTTATTTAAAAAAATTGATCGTAAATTCCCAACGGAAAGTGCAGCTCTAGCTGCTGAATAAACTGATCAAATAATTTTATTAGAAAGTCCAGGCAATAAATGTCTGGACTTTTTTTTGGTTACTTTTTTAACCATGTGACATTTATGAATAACAAACAAAACGTTATTCAGATGAAACAAAAATTTTTAATTCTAATCATAGCATTTGCAGCAGGTGTCTGTCGTGCTCAAGATATTGCTAGTGCAAATGTGCTAGTTACTGACTTTAGTGATGCTCCAATTATTGGGGCTCAAATTCAATTTTTCGATACTAAAAAAAATATCACTATTACTGGCGTTTCAGACGGTAAAGGCAAGTTCATTGTAGACTTACCTGCCGGATGGTATAATATTCGGTTGAAAAGTGTCGGGAAGTCTAAGGATTATTCTGCCATTCAAATTCCAACACTTGGCCCCAATGAGGTTTATAATGACATTAACATAATTATTCAATATGAAGAGGAGTCATCCTTTACGCTGAGTAATTTGCATTTTGAAACCAATAAATCTGTTATTAAGAAAGAATCTTTTAATGAATTAGATGAGTTGGTAAACTACTTGAAGTTGAAGTCAGAACTTAAAATAGAAGTTGGAGGACATACAGATAGTGAAGGGACAGATGCCTCAAATTTATTGCTCTCAGAAAATCGTGCAAAAGCAGTTAAGGCTTATTTGGTTAAAAAAGGGATAGATGCAAACCGAATTGTAGCAAAAGGATATGGTGAAGCTAATCCAATTGCTGAAAATGATTCTGCAAATGGCCGTGCATTAAACCGACGCACCGAAATTCAAATTATAGAATAAATTGATTTGTTAAGAACGACTGAGTGACTGCGTATTCAAAATCTTAGTGTATGTTTTTACATATCCAATAACTTGAGAATGTTTAAACAGTATGATTAGCACAAAGGATTGGGATGCTAAAAAAACTCCAGACAAATAAATTAAAACCAGTATTATAATAAAGACCCAAACCAATTGAAAAAAGCAAAT
>CAKZPK010000076.1 GCA_937139035.1 uncultured Crocinitomix sp.
TTTCAAGAACGGATTAAACAAACCATACAAAAACGGAGGAGTTTATTATGTGTTTGATGTAGAGGAAACAATGCAACCACGCAAACGCGAATTCTCTGAAGCTAGAGGTTTGGTAACTGCTGCATACCAAAACCAATTGGAAAAAGAGTGGTTAGAATCTTTACGTAAAAAATATACAATTACAATTCACGAAGATGCCCTTTACGGACTTGGAGGTGAATAAACCTAATTATTGTTAAATAAAAAACCAACGCTATGCAGGAAGCAAAGTGTTGGTTTTTTTTATGATTACATTTGTTAACTAATCTTTATCCTTGCGGATGCACGCTTTAAGAAAGATACTAAAACGGACTACTCCCCACACATTTTGGGGGTTATTAGTATTGGTTATGTTTGGTAGCTATTCGTGTGGAGACAGTAAAGATAAAGGCAGATTATTGGCAAAGGTTGGTGAGCTCGAACTTTATGAAGCGGACGTTACGTTTTTAGCGTATACACAATTGGACAGTGCTGAAGTGGTTTCAAATTATGTAGACCAATGGATTACGGAACAAATTTTAGTTACTGAAGCAGAGAAGGATGAGACAATTGATAGACAAAGTATTGATCGACGGATTGAAGAGTTTAGAAATGAATTATTGATTCACCAATTAGAAAACAAAAGAATTGACGAGCAATTAGACACAAACGTAAGTACTAAGGAAATTGAAGCTTATTATAAAGATCATCAGGCAGATTTTCAACTGAATGATTATTTAGTTAAAGTGCTTTACCTTAAAATTCCGTTGGATGCGCCCGATATTGATAAGATTGGTGGAGCATATAAATTGCGAAAAGATGAGGACATTGAAACCATAGAAATCTATGCGAAAATGTATGCCTCTAATTTTTATTATGACATTGACAACTGGATCTACTTTGATGATATATTAAAAGAGATACCTTTGCATGACATTAACAAAGATCGATTTATACTTAAACGGTCGAAACTACGTTTTGAAGAGAGTGGTTTTTACTACTTTTTAAACATTGTTGATTATAAATTAAAGAACAGTACTTCGCCCATTAGTTTTGAGCGAGAAAACATAAAAGCAAGAATCATTAATTTAAGGATTAAAGATTTGCGACAGAACATTAAGAATGATATTATTAAAAATGCATATGAGAACGGTAACGTCACAGTTTATTAAGAGCAGTATTTTGCTAGCAGGTTTTCTTCTGTTAGGATCAAGTGCGATTTTTGCACAAGGATCAGAGCCAAAAGTGATTGATAAAATAGTTGCTCAAATTGGAGATGAAATCATTTTATTATCTGATGTCCAAAATCAGCGTTTGCAATTATTGCAAAATGGATCAGACGGAGACAAACAAACGGACTGTGCCATTTTGGAAGAGTTCATGTATGAAAAACTTTTGGTTAATCAAGCAAAGATTGACAGTGTTGTTGTAAATGATGCAGACGTAAACCGTGAAATGGAAGAAAGACTGCGTTATATTGCTGGACAAATTGGAAGTATTGAGAAGTTGGAAGAGTTCTATGGTAAATCTGTTGCAAAAATAAAGGCCGAGTTCTTTGAACTAATTAAGAAAAGACTATTGGCGGATGAAATGAAAAGAACCATTACTGAAAATGTAAAAGTAACGCCGAAAGAAGTAGAAAAGTTTTTCAAAAATTTACCGAAAGACAGCATCCCTTATATTAACTCCAAAGTTACTGTGGCACATATCGTACTTTATCCAAAAATTACGCAAAGCGATAAGGACAAAGCTTTTAACGAACTATCTGGCTATAAAGTGCAAATTGAAAGTGGTAAACAAAGATTTGCAACAATCGCAACCCTACATTCTGATGATCCAGGAAGTAAAATTAGTGGTGGAGATTTAGGTTGGCAAACTCGTGGAACCATGGTTCCTGAATTTGAAACTGCTTTATTTAACCTTAAAAACAATGAAATTTCTGATGTAATTGAAACGCAATATGGTTTCCACATCATTCAATTGTTAGATCGTAAAGGGGATAACTTTCATTGCCGACACATTTTAATATCTCCAGCTGTAAGTGATCAAGCTTTGGTTAAAGCTGCAACTTCAATTGACAGCATACACCAAGCAATTTCAACAGGTACAATTACGTTTGAAGAAGCTGCAAGGCGTTATAGTGATGACGAAAACTCTAAGTTTAATGGTGGACAGATTGTAAATCCTTATTCTGGTGACTATTTATGGGATATTCAAAATATCAACGATATTGATCCGCAAATGTCTCGTATTATTGAACGAATGAATCCAGGAAAATTCTCTACTCCTTCGCTTTACGACAACTATCAAGAACAAAAGCAAGGAATTAGAATTGTAAAATTAATTTCTAAAACTGAGCCGCATATTGCTAGCTTAGCAACTGATAGACAATTAATAGAAATGGCTGCATTGAACGAAAAGAGACAGGTTGTTATTGATGCTTGGATTACTTCAAAAATTTCAGGGAACTACGTTCAAATTGACAAGAGCTACTTAAAAGATTGTAAATTCAAATACTCTTGGATTAAAGGGGATAGCTAAAATTATTGCTGCACTGTACATTTACTAATTAAATAAATTGACAGGAATACCATCAAGCTAAAAAAGGTGTAAATGGCTGCCACTACCCCTTGTCCAAATGCTTTCCATCCGCTAAAATTTTGCGCAACAATAAAAGCAATTAAGTAAGGAATACCAGTAGAAAGTGGAATTATTACGAGAATCTCAAACCACTTAATTCGGTTTTTCACCAGACATATTATCATTAATGTGCTATTAATGCATGCAAGGCCAATAGCAAGCACCCAAAATATTTCATGCAATCTCATTTCACAATTTATTATCGTAGGATTAAGCTTGCTTTGATCTAGTTTCTATTTGAATTCCTATTACGCAAACATCATCCACTTGTTCATTCTGACCTTTCCATTGATCAAAAGTCACAGCTATTTTTTCTTTTTGTTCCTCAACTGATAAAAGAGCCGTTTCAAGAATTAATTTTTTAAACGGACGCGACTTAAATTTCTTCCCTTTTTCGCCGCCAAACTGATCTATAAAACCATCCGAGAAAAAATATAGACGATCTCCCTCATGCAAGGCTACCTCAACCTGTGTAAAATCCTTCATATATGAATAGAGTCCTACGGGCTGTTTATCTCCTTTAAATTCTATTAAAGCCAAGTCATCTCCAATCATAGTACCCTTTCTTTCCAATTCACTATCTGTTAGCAAATCCTTTTTACGAGAAATCCACAAAGGATTATTAGCTCCTGAAAAAACAACTTTATCGTCATAAAGAGCTCCTAACGAAATATCCATTCCATCTCTCACAGCACCTTTTTTGCCCAAAGTTTCAATCACTATTTTTCGCGCATTGTCTAATATTTTATCTGGCTCTTTCAAACCAAATTCGTTAACAGACCGATTTAATGCATTTGAACAAACAACGCATAACATTGCTCCAGGTACACCATGTCCCGTGCAATCTGCAGCAGCAATGTAATTAACACCATTAATATGCTCAAACCAATAAAAATCACCGCTAATGACATCTCGCGGTTTATACAAAATAAAATGTGCTCCTAAATTTTCATTTATCTCCTCTAATGATGGTAAAATTGCGGATTGTAAATACTTGGCATAATGAATACTATCCCGCATGTCTTTATGCGTTTCAGCTAACTGTTGATGTTGCAACCCTATTGCCGATTTTTGAGCATCAATTTCATCTTTTTGTTTGCGTGTTAATTTTAAACGGTTGAATAATATGACTAAAAAAACAATCACCAAAATGAGCCCAACTGAGATCGCATAAATCAATACTTTTTGTTGTTGTTCTTTTTCTTGCTCAACAAGCAATACAGCATCTGTTCTTGCTTTTTCTAAAATTTTTTGTTTTTCATTTTCAGCATCATCTAGCATTTTTTGCTTTTCATAGCTGTATTTATACTCCTGATTTATAATTTCCATTTGATTTTCTTCCCGATTAATGCTATCGCGAGTGGAAATATAAATCTCGTGCATTTTTAATGCTTGCGAGGCATTTCCAATTTTCTTATTCCATAAATAAAGTATCTCAGCAGCATCCTGAACTAAATTTAATGTACCAATATCCTTACCCAATTCAAAACTCTTTTGTGCTAGTTCAATCGCTCTATTATAATTTCCAACACCTGCATAAGATTTGGCTAAATTCGTATAAACTGCACTGACGTTATAATCATTTTCCAGTTCTTGCCCAATTGCTAAAGCCTCTTCTAAATAAGTCCTTGATTCTACAAAACGTCCTTGCTTAACAAAGCTTTCCCCTATCCCATTCAATGCTTGCATTATCTCTTCTTTATCGCCAATTTGCCTGCTTAAATTCAATCCGTCTTGGTAATACGCTAGTGATAATTCATTGCTGTCCATTAAAGAGTAAAGACCTCCAATATTGTTTTGAACTGTTGCCTGTCCACTTAAATTGCCCTCAGTTAATCTCATTTCAAAACAGCGCTCAAAATAGTCCAAGGCTTTGTCATATTTACCAAAATCCATATAAACTATTCCGATATTGTTTAGCCCCGTAGCAACTCCTTCTTCATACCCCATACTCTCATCAATAGTCAAACATTGTGTGAAATACTTAATGGCCTGTTCGTAATTGCCCATATTTGCAGAGATTATTGCGCTATTTGACAGACCATTCGCCCATCCAGATGAGTCATTCGCAGCCATAAACAATTCAATACTCTCTTCATAATTATCAAGTGCTTGCGCATATTCGCCAACCTCAGCATACAGCAAACCTTCATTATTTAGCAAGGCTGCCAAACTCAAGTTCGCATCTAACTCATTAAGCAATGCTTTGCTTATTGCATAATAATCAAAAGCTATTTTATATTCGAAATGAAAACGATAAAGATCTCCTAAATCAGAATTAGATTCCGCTTTGTTTTTCTTAAAAAACAACCCCTCAATTTCGTTAAGATCACGTTTTAAATTTACATCACAAATCGAATCAAGACTTGTCAATACCTGTTTCTCTAATTCAAAATCAACCCCCTCTATAATTTCTGCCCAATCGCCATATGCTTTTACCTTTGTAGAATCCTCTTCACTCGACGCAATAATATTTTTATAAGAATTCACTAATAAAGAATCTTCAATAGACAATTGAGCAGTTAAAAACTGCGATATCAAAAGAGATAGAAATAGACTTAAATATTTCATATGGCATGGGTTATGAAATCAAGATACATTATTATTCAAAAATGTATCTTAATTAAATGAAATAATTTAATTGAAAATCGCTCTTGGAGCCTATTGAATCATAATTTGGTAAGATGCTTAGTACGATTTATCCTCCGCAAACAATTCTACGATACGATCATAAGGCAGGTTTATTTCAAGATCAACACTGTACCTTCACCTTGCCATAATTACTAAAAGCCTTCTTTCCAATTAATTGAATCATAATTCGGTAATGCCCTTAATTTGGATGATTTCCCTTTGGCAAAAACCATGTTCAGAAAATGATGCGAATACGTAATAGGTTCAAGTTTTATCAAATCATCCGCTGTTTTTAAATACACTTCTTTTGCCACCGTATTTGCTGTATTCGCCGTATATGCTAAAAACAGTGTATCCCCTATTCGCTCATATGTACCATCAATCATATTCCCAAAATCTTCTCCCATTAAGGAATCTTGAACACTAAAATAGACATACTCGACAAATGTTCCGTTTGACTTTAATTGCAACTCAGTATAGGTTTCATTTTCAGACTCATTGAAAAAAAACGAAGTTGATTGACATGAATTCATTAAAATGATCAAAAATGGGATGCCAGCTAATAGAAATTGTCTCATAAAAAATTTAATAATCAAACACTACAAATAACTCTGCGTTAGATGCAATACAAAGTAAGCGTTTTTTTATGAATATACTTTAACCGAGAAAAGCCTTTGGCTCGTGATTATTAATATTTATAACCATTCGCCTCTTGCTTTGTCATGGACAATCCTAAAGACAAAACCATTCGGTTAACAAAATTAAAATATGAAATAACTAAAGTAGCATCCAGTATTGCACTATCACTTAAACCGGCATTTTTTAATGGTTGAGTCAAGTTTTCATCATTTGCTTTGCCAGGATCAATCGTCAGCAATTTTGCATAATGGCATAATGCTAGGTCTACAGCATCTAGATCGGCTAATTCCAAATTTGTTTTTAATTGCTCTA
>CAKZPK010000077.1 GCA_937139035.1 uncultured Crocinitomix sp.
AACTTATACTTCCTAGTACGGCAATTGCTATTACTACTTTTTTCATTTTATATTTATTAATTGTTAAACTTATACTTGATTGAGAAATATGCATTTATCCCAGGATTAGGAATACCTAATGGTTTTATTTGCGATATATGATCTATAAATTTTGTGTTTAAGATATTTCTAACCCCTACTGAAATTAGCAGAGGGTTATCAGAACTATACACCATATTAAGTCCAAAATTTAAGAGGTGAAAATCTGCTGTTTCACTTTCAAACACTCCTAATCTATTTTGCTTAAAGAAATATTGATGTTGGAGCACGGCTTCCTCTATCTTAAACTTTGAGTCCATATTAAAATTAAAAATGAGTTTAGTACTTAGTCTTGTTTGCGGAATTAATGGTAAAGGATTTCTATTCTCATCCTCTGCAAATACATTTGACAATGAACTTTCAATATGAAGCCAATGAGCGCCGTGCGGGTGATAATGCACACCAAAATCTAATCCATATAACTGAGCAAAATTGGCTTGCGAATATTCATAAACTGGAAAGCTTTCAATCATTGTATCTGCCTGGGAAATGAAAATATAATCTTGAATTCTGTTATAGAAAGGATTAATTATTAATTCTAAATCATCATAATGAAGGGCATAGCTTGCATCTATTTGCACGGCTTTTTCAGTTTTAAGTGCGGCATTTCCTAGTTCATAACGAAACGCACCATGATGCACTCCGTTTGACAATAATTCGGAAGTATTTGGTGCTCTAAATCCGCTGGAAACATTAAACCTAAATGTTGAATTTTTCCCTAATCTTGAGAAACCAGCTGAATAATTCAAGCCTTGATAATTTTGACTTAAAATATTTTCAGCAGTCTCTATTTGTCTCGTGTCATAACGCACACCTAGTAATACATTTAATTTTTTAACCTTGTATTTTGCTAAAGCATAAAGTCCCAAATCTAAAGTTCTTGCGTTTGGAATTAATGTCTCAACCGCTTCTACTCCATTTTCATTGATTTGAAACATGCCTTGCGAACCGACAATCGTTTCTAGATTTTTATTGATTTTTGAGCGCCATTTAAAATTATACAAGCTATTGTTAAGGTTCATTACAATATCTGGAAAGAAGAATTTTTCTTCATGCTCCTTTAGGTTATTATTTGTGTTACCTAAAGTGAAATACAATTCTTGTTTGCCAAGGAAAAACTTATTCTCCAACGAGAAAAAGTGATTATTGATTACTTGAGCAGGAACATTTCTGCCTCTGTTTTGATTTGAAGTAAGAAAGGACGAAGGATCCGGAACCGCATCATGCGTATGCCCTGGCAAACCAATTCTTCCATGATAAAAGTTGTATCTTAAATCTACTACCCATCTTTTTTTAGAATATCCCATTGAAAGTTTTGCCGAACTTTGATTGAACCGTGAGTTTAAAACTTGCCCACCTGTTGGAGCAGAATAATCAGCATAATTATCATATCCTCCATAAAGGTTAAAGCGGAAGTTTTCTTTAGCAAATTTTATTCCTGCCTGATTGGACGTTCCTAAATTGTTAGATTCAAATCGAGATGAAACAAACCCTGAAACCTTGTTCTTTTCTTCATAAGGTTCATCTACAAAATAAAGAACACCGCCCAAAGCATCTGCACCATAAAGCAAAGATGCAGGGCCTTTTATTACCTCAACACTTCCTATTCCAATAGAAGTTATTGGCAATCCGTGGTCATTACCCCATTGTTGATTTTGAATTCTTAATCCATTAACATAGGTGATAACACTACTTCCTGATCGCCCTCTTATCACTGGTTTACTCACTCCTGTCCCTATACTTGATTGATAGACTCCAGGAATTTCAGCAATACTTTGCCCCAATGTTGTATGTTCAATTTTATTAATATCAGACAAGCGAAGAGATTCAACATTTGTAATGCTTTCTCGGTGTAAATAGCCATTATTACTTACAATGACTTTGTCCAATTCATAATGCAAAGGTGCTAGAATAATTGTTGATGTAGAATCTGGATGTAGATATAAATTCTCATGCACGGTTTTGAAACCAGTTGCTTTTATAATTACATGATTCTCGCCAAGAGGTAAGTTTGAAGCAGTCCAATTTCCTAAAGAGTCGGCCAAAATAATTGTGCCATGATCTATAAAGTTCAACTTAGCAAAAGGAATTCCCTGACTATTTTCGGCACTTATAACATTCCCCTCAACTTGCTGAGAATAGCAAAAAGAAAAATTAAAAAACAAGATGACGATTAAAACGCGTTTCAACATATTAAATGCAATAATGTTGCAATACTAAGAATTATTTTGCAATATTGTTGCACGTTGATCTTTTTTTTAACAACTTTGAATATATGGAAGCATTATTCAAGGAGAAAAAAGTAAGAATTACAACTTTCCGAAAAACAGTTTATGAAATTTTCGAGAAATATAACTCTGCCATTAGTGTAAATTTTATAGAAAGTGAGTTAAACGATTTTGACAGAATAACTTTGTATAGAACCCTAAAGCTGTTTAAGGAAAAAGGGCTTATTCATGAAATAACTTTTCCTTATAAAGAGAAAAAGCTTGCGCTTTGCAAAGAAGACTGTAAAGACAACACTGAAACTCATAATCACGATCACATCCACTTTCATTGTAACCAATGTAAAGAGGTGTTTTGTGTTGACATTCCAAACTTTCCAAAATTAAACTTGGACAATTATAAAATAGATAAAATTGAAATTCAAGCGGTTGGAACTTGTGCAAAGTGCGCATAAGTTTACAACCTTCTTTGCAAAAACGTAATCCTAAATTTTAATATTCAATTTTCTTAGTTCTCCTTCGGGTGTTAAAAAGAAATACTCATTATTTGGTTTTTGAGTCTGTGTTTTAGCCTGCTGTTTCATTCTTTTGTATTCATCTCGATTAATCACAAGTTTAACTTCATACATCACCTGTATAACCGGCTCAAAAATCGTGGGATTTAATACAAAATCATATTCCTTCTCTACAATAGGCTGATAATAAAGTGTTGTTGATTTTCCTGATTTATTGACATTAGCAGATTTTTTAATGTTTAATGAAGTGCTAGTATAAGCCTGATATGATTTGTACATTTCCACAGGATAAACAACAAGGTAGTCGTCAATTATCGTCTTTTCAATAGAATCAAAATCTACTGATAAGAGATCTTGATAATTTTTAAGCTTAGTTTGCAGAGTTACTTTGGCTTTAGTCATCAAGTTATTTTTAACCTGATCTAATTCATTAGAAAAATAATCAACCCGAACCAAATCATAAATTTCAGTTGCAGACAGTGCGGCAATAATACTATTAAGAAGCCCTGGATCGGTATATTTAATGTGAATATTCTTCTTCAGTTCAAAACCTATTGGAATTTCGTTGTATGTTTTTTTGCTGAATATTTTTCGCTCAACAGCGTATTCATACATAGGAACAAAAGAAACCATATCAATATACGTTTCAACATCTGATTTCGATTTTATTGCTTCTAAAGCTGGCTCTATTCTAGCATCAATTAGTTCATTAACTTCCTTGGCGGTTTTCCCCATTTGCGTGACGTTGAAAATGGCCACGTAAGCATCTGCTTTTACATTTGCAAGGCCTTTAACGGAGATGTAAATATTTGAACTTGACGGATAACTAATGTTAATGTCTCCTACCCTTCCTTGGGCACCGTTCAATTGATTCATGTAATTGACATTTCCTGAATGCTGCGCAAAAATCACATTTGAAGTTAAAAGTACAATTAACAGTTTTACTGCATTTTTCATAGTATCTATTTTTTAAGTTTTAGGCAATACTATGATTATGTTGGGTTTTGCACATTGAATAGCCACTGCATTGGCTTTGCAAAACATTTTGCAAATTGCAAACGGATCTAGAACAGACTATTTAGCAAGAGTTTATTAATTGATTATTTTCAATTCTTTTAGTGCTTGATAGGTCACATCTATTCTTGTTTTTGCAAATGAATTAATGTCAAGCTGTTCAGTAGGTTCAATATTTGTTGCAAAGAAGTAGAACTTCTCTTTTGATTCAATGAATCCAACAAACCAACCATTATCTTTCTCATTATTATATGACCACCCTGTTTTACCACTAATTTTATAATCTTCCTGTTCATCAATTATCATCATCCTTTTCATTATATCCTCAGTCCTTTTAGAAATGGATAGGTTTGACTGCTGAAAATCAAGTAAAAAATCTATCTGCTGAAATTGACTGATTCGAGACTCACCCTCTAACCAAAACATATCAATATTTGAAGTGTCAACTTTAATCGATCCATAGTTAAATAAATCTAAATAGCTTCTCATTTGTTCAACACCAATTTCCCTAGCCACCTGCTGATAGCAAGGTACACATGAATATTGAAGCGCATCTTTAAAAATGAGGTCTTGTTCCCAATTCTTATTTCCTCTTTTTTCGCCATCCCAGTAGAAAACAGTACTATCATTTTCAACAACTCCAGTTTCTAACGCTATAATTGAATTAGGAATTTTAAAAGTAGAGGCAGGTAACTGCCCTTTATCAGCCCAATTAAAATCATTCGAATAATATTGATCTTCTTGGAGGTTATAAATTAAAATTGCTCCCTTCACATTGGCAGAATCTAATATTGCTTGAAATTCTGGCATTACAATTTCTTGCTCAGGTAGTTCAAATTCTTCAAAACAAGAATCAGCTTGATGATTAGTGCATGACACAAGAAGAATTAATAGTGATAAGGAGTATAATTTATTCATTTAAAAATGATTTGCTTTTTCAATTGTTCATATTGTTATTGGCCGTTTATAAAATAGTACAAACAAACTAATTTACCCATAGGTATGTCTCTCTCTAAACCTAGATTTTCTCGCCCTTTATTAGTAAAGTTGATTTAACTGACTCCGTTTTTAAATGAACATAGTCTAACCTACTATCGTCTTTCATGAACGCACCTAAATCCTCTTGCGAAGCAAATGAAATTATATGTATTTCATAGGGCGTTTCGCCATTAGCGTCTATATAACTCTCTTCAGTTGGCCTTAACCTATAAATAATCTTTCCATTGTACTTCTCCATTAATGGGATTGCAAAACTCTCAAATTCTAAGAACACAGCTTCTTTTCCTTCTTTTACAAAAATCAATTGAGTTATATATATCATGTTAGTTCGTTATCCAATTATTGTTTACAAAATTCAATTTGAGCTTTTACCTTGGTCAATTCAATAATATCCGCACCGTATTCTTTTTCAATTTCATCAATCATTGATTCTGCATAACATTCCTCTAGAATGGTTGGAACGCAATTAGCCTTCATGGTGATATTATAGTTCCGTTGCATATAATCTGAATAGTACATCTCAAACTCTGTGTCTTCTACTAATCCCATTACTATATATTCTCTTGTTCCGTTTTTATAATCGGTTTTAGCCTTTTCACTAATCGAATCACATGCAGCATTTAACACTGGTGGCTTGGGAGGCGGCGGAATAGCTTGGGCATTTACCCAAAAGTCAGAAAACAGACTTGCATTGGACATAACATACGTCCAATCATTGTCTTCTTTCATTAGGTCACCAGTTGCTCTAAATATTCTTATCGAATCATTTTTGAGATGCACGCGAATCCAAAACTCTGGAATCATTTTGCTCATTCCTATAGGCTTTGAACTATTCCATTCGTCAACTAAAACTCGAGATTCACCACCTGTTAAGAAATAGATTGAATCCGTTGCATACAGTTCTTTTTTGATGGAAACAAAGTCAATTAAATCATAATCTATACGCGTTTTGTGATCACCCTCCTTTCTAAGCAAAGAACATCCAGCCAATAAAGCAATAAATATTAAGTTATAAAATTTCATATTTCTTATTCACAAATTGGAGACTCTTAATAGCATCTATCAAACCATATAATAAGTTATGCTTTGGCATGTATATATCTATAAAAGATCCATCCTTCTTGAGGATTCTAATATCGCCAAAATGTTTCATTAACTGATACCTATTCAGCATTCGCTTATAGATTGACATATCAATCCTATTCAAATAATTAACAGAAGGCATAAAGTCAAAGTCTTCAATCTCATTAGCATCTATTCTAATAGTCACAGATTTACTGATGATATAAAGACATTTAGTTGTAACCAATATTTTTTTCGAATAGTTAAGTTGAAATAATAAAACCTCAATATCCTTATCAGCTATGTAACAAGAAATAGCATCTATACTAGGCGAATTTTCATCAATAAATAGAATTCTCTTTTCATCACGGTAATACTTCGCCCTAATCTGAATTTGGGTTCTTACAGCTTCTTTTGTCTTTTTATATCTATTTTCAAATTCCAAACTCATCTTCCCACCAAATACTCAAATAAATAGTAGGCAGCCCACAATAAACAGCAAGCTCTGGTTTATCCATTTGCTTTTCAAGCGCTACATTGTTGTATGATGCCACATTCACTTCCTTTAAATTAGGCAAGGTATTTAAAACACGAGCATCCTTAACGTTTGTATAATACAAATCAAGTAATTCTAGTTTTTTAAGCGGTTCCAAATGAGAAATATCACTGATATCAGTTTCCATAAGCGACAATTCTTTTAAACTCGGAAACTTATACATACCTTCTAAACTCAACTCACAGTACATGTTTGACAAGTCTAATTTCTCAAGATTTGGCAACTCTTCAACTTTCGACAAATCGCTAACTTTAGAGTTAGTTATATCCAACACCTTAAGTTTTTTATGCGTTTCTATTTTAATTTTACGCGCTCCTTTTATTCTTAAATACTCGAGATTAGGAAATTGCCGAATACCTTTTAGCTTGCATTCATAATTCGTCACGTTTAAGCGCTTCAAATGCTTCATCCTTGGCAGCGTGTTAATATCAACATTTGGAGAAGACATATCGTCTCCAATTTTTAATGATTTCAGTTTTTTAAGATATTCAAAGCCTTTAAATTTCATATCAGTATCCAAAATTAGATACTCTATGTTCTTGAGTTTTTCAAGATTTAATACTCCCTTTTTATTATTAGTTGACAACGATAATCTTTTCAAGTTTTTAAGCGTCAAAATATACTCGGCGGTTTTAACAGGAATTGAATATCCAATTTTTAAACTTTCTAACGATTTAAAATCCGCCAGCAAATGTCCGTCTTTGATTTTTTCAAAGTCGCATATATCCAAAACCTTCAATTGCTTTTTTAACGGATAGATTTTTTTATAAGATCTTAAATTTTGGCCCTCGTCGCCATGATTATTAATAGCTATATTTTTTAACTTTTTAAAATGTTTGAATGCACTGTATTTCTTGATATTTGCATTTCTAAATGAAATGGTTTTAATCTGCCCTGCAATTGGCACAAAAGCATCTATATAGACATCTGAATCTACAAATGAAAGTTGCTTAACTTTTTTAAATTCGCCAATAAAACCAATTGATTTTCCTTTATATTTTGTAAATCCTAGATCGTTAATATAATTCTTAAGTGGAACTAACATTTCAAGATTTACCGCCCGTTTCCCTTGTTCAATTTCGCAATATATTTTTTGATTGTTCTTATTTTTAAGTACTGTTTTATCCTTAATTCTGGTATCAGAATCAATACTAAAACTTCTAAGTTTTGGAAGCTCGGACAAGCCATTAAGACTACCTATTTTACAATTCTCAAACTCAAGATTTCCTAATGATTTTTTGAACGGTAAAAAGGTAAGATCCTTTAATTTTGAATTATAAATACTTAAGCGCCGCGTTTTCTTTTTCTTCGATTTTCTTGGTTTGTACGTGTACGTTATCCAATCTAAGATTAAAAGCGATAAGGGCTCAATATCATCAAGGTATTGAATATTGTCTATGTGACAATTTTTAAACTCAACTTGAACAAAACCTAAGATATTTGTTTTTTTGAAACACCTTAAACTTGCGGCATCAAATTTCATATTAAAAAACTGAAGGTGCCCCGGAACCTTACCAATTATATCGCAATTATTATTCTTAAAGGTGACATTATCTAAATCCAAATTATAACAACTAAGGCTCAGCAATACAGAAAAATTTGGAATAGTGGAGTTTACCAGTTCGAAACTTCGTAAATCACTGAAATAAGGCAACAATTGCGAAAAATCATCTATTACTACATCATCTAAACGCAAACTTTCAATTTTGTCTTTCCTTATTGAGTACGTGTTTTTTTGATTTCTATCGTAGGAGTCTCCGTACAATTTTTTTTCAAGTTTAATTCCTAGTATTTTCTCTATTTTTTGGAGTGCTTCCATGTTTTAGGTATGTGTTGATTGTAGTTGAGTAAATGTAGTTGTGTGAAGTTATGATAATTTCATTTTTATTTAGACAAATCGATATTTTCACCAGAGAAATATGCAATAATTTCTGGCTCTAATTTATCAATTGCAGCTTTCATGATTTGCACCAAAGAAGGATCTTCAATCCTCGTTTTAGTCGGACCAACAAAACAAAAATCTTCTTTAGCTTTAATATTCGTCATTAGGTGATAATGCTTCAAATCATTGTTATAAGAATCATAGTCAACATTTAGTTTCTTATTCAATTTTTTTAATCTCATTTTAAAATATGAAACATGAGACCCGCCTTCGGTAAGGTTTAAAAACCTATAATAGGTCTTTTCAAAAGTATCTTCATACAATGAAGGAACAAAAACCAGTTCTAGCGACAATTCTGGCTCATTAATCTTCATATGGAAATTAGGAATGTTAGCGTAAACCCTATAAGTCTCATGATATTTAGAATCAAATTGATCTACCTTATTATTGAATAGCTGAACGAGACCTCCTTCCATTGTAAACCTTTCCTGATAATGACATCCATCTCTACTGTCCAACAATTCTAATTGCACATTACTACATAATGCAGCTAGATTTTCGCATTCTGTCCTAAGGATTGCTTTACTAAAACTTGTAGTCTCTAAAATTTCATCATCCAATTTAAAATCAATATTAAACCAACTTCCTTGTTCAATATTAGTAGCGGTAAAATCGAATTCACCATCATTTAGCACAGCAATATCTCCATTACTAGAACTTACCTTTAAATATGATGACAAATGAAATAAAATCACAACACAAAAAGAATCGTTAGCTCCAACGGTTCTTGACTCAAACCTTGTTAATCCATTTAGAGTCTTTACAGCATCTGATTCAAGTAGTTGGTTTAATGCAGTCCTTCTAAATTTTAATGTTGTAATTTCATGTGAAAGATCGATAACAATTTCCGATTCAAGTCGATTTTCTTCACAAAGAAATCTTATAAGACCAATTAACAAATTATGCACTCCCTCTTTCCCCGTCGACCCAATGTACATGCTAGGTCTTAACCTTATATGATCACGAGCATTTATAGATTTAACTTCTTCTTCTTTCATCATTTATGTACTTTTATAACTATGGGAAATGCCAACAAAATTGGTTCAATAAATATACAAAATAATGACCTAGGATATGCCATAATTAACAAGGAATATGTAGAAATAAACACCGGTAAAATCAAGGATTTAATCTTGCAATCAGATTATGTTAAAAGCTACCTCAACACGCCATTCCATAGTATTGTATGTTTGTTTTCTATCATCCCTGAAATCAAGAAATTCATCTTACCTAAGATTCTTCCAATTCTAAATCAAAAAGGTTCTCATTACAGCTGCGTTAACTCAACCTATTATGACAAACCTCCTGGTTCGAAATGGGACTTAGGATTTCATCAAGATGTAATGATTAACCTAATGCGTAAGCTTGACGATAACCAGTTTGATACTTGGGTTCAAAAAAAGGACTATTATCGCGTAAAACCACCTGTTGAAGTTTTAGAAAACATAATTACGGTACGGGTACACTTAGATGATTGTACTATTGAGAATGGCGCATTAAGAATAATTCCTAAATCTCACAAAATAGGCTTCGTTGATGTAGCCAATTATCAATTTGACGACATAGTAAACGTTGAAATAAAGGAGGGCGATCTTTTAATCATGAATCCTTTGCTATTACATGCATCTGGCAACAATCACACACAAGAGAAAAGAAGAGTCATACATTTAGAGTTTTCAAACATTGATTTACCTTGGCATGAAGGGTATGCATAAAACTATTCTATAAGTCATTAACATAAATTTCAGGAGGAACAAACCCTTCCGTAAATCCCTCAAAATATTTAGCAATTTCTAACAACTTTTTGTCAGTCCATTTTCGAGAATGAATTTGAATTCCCACCGGCATACCGTTTTCTTTTTTACCAATTGGAATAACAACAATTGGATGCCCTGAAAAACCCGTTGTAAATACAAATGATGCTAAAGCTTTAGTATATGGTGTTTTTTTTCCATTTATTACAAATGGTTTTCCTGCTTTTTGGTGTTTATAAGCTTCCATTGAACAAACAGGTGTTATCCAGATGTCATATGTCGTTAAAAAAGCATCATATATTTCAGAAAATTGATCTTTATAATCTATAGTTTCTGCATATTTAGTATTTGACAACCTTAGACCTAAAGCCATTCCTTTTGCCCATAAATGGTCTTTATACTTTAATCTAAAAAAAGAATACGTGAAGGTACTTAATAATGGAGCTTTCGGGAAATTGACTCCAACTTCAAAACCTATTAGTTTATTACACTCGAGATACGCTTTCTTTTCATCATATATGGGGTGATCTATTTTAAAATCATGTGGTTCCTTTTTTATTTTTGATATGAAATTATTAAACAACCCCAAATATTCATTATCGACTTCAGTTTCGTTTATGGTGTTTGAGTAGGCAATATTTAAAGGTTGTTTATCCCATTTAGAATGATTAAAATCAATATTAGGAAGTTCGGGTAAGCGGTATTTAGCATTATCTCCAAGTACTTCCATCATTAAGATTAAGTCACTTACATTTTTAGCAAATGGACCAGGAGTTATAATATGCCTCCTTCCCTGCGGTTTATTTGGTGCTTTTACATGACCTCTATTAGAAAGGTAATTCTCGGTCGGTCTTAATCCACAAATTCCATTAAAATGCGCAGGTATTCTTACAGAACCACCAGCGTCTGCACCTAAATCTAAAGCACTTAAGTTAGACGAAATGGCTACAGCAGAACCACCAGAACTTCCACCAGCAACTCTCGTTAAATCGTAGGGATTATTAGTTTGTCCATTCCAAAAATTGGAGCTTTGCCAATCCATACAATAAAGAGCGGTGTTGGTTTTGCCAATTATAATTGCACCTTCATTTTTCAGCCTCTTAACCAACTCCGCATCTTCTGAAGCAACATAATTTTTTAATAAAGGATCTCCATTTGAGTTTTTTAATCCTATTACTTGTATGCTATCTTTAATAGTAATTGGAACACCAAATAACAAACCATAAATTTCTCCTTTTTGAATTAGGAGATCTTTTTCACGAGCATCATTAAGGATGTCTTCTTTTTTTCGTAATTCACAAATTGCATTAACTATTGGGTTTACTTGTTCTATTCGTTTCAAAAAAGCATTCACAGTTTGGAGAACTGAAATTTCTCTATTTTTTATTTTCAAGGCAATTTTAGAAGCTGATAATGAAGTTATTTCTTTGCTCATTTTGTAATGTTTTCACAAAGAAAGGAGCTATAAAATAAAATCTATTTGACAAATGTCAAATAATGAAATTAAACCTGCGTTCTGATTCTACTCAGAGTTTCTTGAGTGATTCCAATAAAGGATGCAATGTGTTTTAGATTGACTCTTTGCAACAAACCTGGAGTATTTTCGACTAATTTGTCGTAACGTTCCTTGGCGGTGTGAAACAACAAGTCTTCTATTCGTTCAGCCAGATCAATATAAATTTGTTCTAAGAAAATTCGAATATACTTTTCGTACTGGGGTTTTTCTTGGAGTAAGGCGTGCATATCTTGATGAGAAATTGAAATAATTTCTGAATCTTCCAAAAGCTCAATATTATATCGACTATTTTTTCGCTGAATAAAGCTATCAATAGCGGTTATTGTTCCATTTTCAACTGCAAAATGCGCTGTTATGTCTTTTCCATCTTTATAATAAAAGGAACGAGCAATTCCTTTTTCAATTAAAAACAAATGATTGCAAATTGTTCCTTCTTTATGGAGCAAATCTTTTTTAGAAAAAGATTCTTTCTTCATTAACTTTTGAAAATCGCTCAATAATTCGGCTAAATCAGCTTCACTTACATCCTTTAGTTTTTCGAATATCATTATATGATTTTAAATAACTATCGCCAATTCAATATTAAAAATTGTTTCCACTCTTTTATTCATTTTCAATTCAAATTCCGTTCTTTCATTAGCTCCTCCAATTCTTTCGCATTAGCCGTATTATTGGCCAACTTATAAATAAAAAACAAAGGAATTAGTGTAAAAAATCCCCAAGCACTTTTGACTACACTCCAAATTATGATTCCAACAAATACACCTATCAACGTTGCATTAATAATTTTTGCTTGTTTTATTTTTTTGCTTTCTGCCTGCAGCTCTTCGTCTGTTAATTCTTGCAATGCTTTTTTTGTCATTTAAATAGTCTTTAGAGTTTGTTTGTTCAGTTATTATTTCTTTTGACAAATTCCACTTACTCCTGTTTTATTTTCTAAAAGGCTTTTGACTAGAAACCTTGCAACATCCACCCTTTGAATAGCGTTGCTAGGTAAAGGCCCTTCATTCTGAACAAGCACCTCTCCTTTTGAATCTCCATCTTTCAACCCTACAGGTCGTATTATATGACAAGGCAGAGCACTCTTTTTCAAGTAGCCCTCTTGCTTATTGTGGTCATTCATGGTGCTCTTAATCAATAAATTTGAAATGAGTTTTCCAAACCAATTAAGCTGAGACCAACTTTCTCCTACCCCCAAAGCACTTATAGCATGAATATGCGGTTTGATTTTAGCGTTATTTAAAGCATCTAAAATGTTTTTAGTCCCCACGGATCTAATTCCTGCACCTTTTAAGTCTTTACTTCCTAAGGCTATTATTACATCACTAAAAGATTCTCCGTCAAAAGCGAGTTTAACATCATCTGCATTCAGCACATTTCCTGATACAGTTTTACCTGATGAACTACTCATTTTACTGATAGATTGTTCTCTAACAAAAACAGAATAAGTCAATTCATTTCGCTCGAGCTCTTTGCATATGAGTTGACCTGTTTTTCCTGTAGCACCAAAAACTATTATATTTCTATTCATTTAGATTCTTTTAATTATTGACAACCTTTAGCTAACAATATAGCTGCAATATTGATAATTATAATGCACCAACAACTCTATAACGTCTGTTATAAACTAGCCTTTATTCGTTCCGTTATTTGATCAATTGTTCCTAACCCGTCAAAAGTCAATACTTTAATTTTAGATTTCATATACTCAATTCCTGGTCGTGTAGAATTTTCAAAAACTTCAATTCTTTTTATATGAATTTCAGGATCTTTATCATCTTTTCTGTCAGATGTTTCTGCTCTTTTTTTTGCTCGAATTAATAATTCAGATTTTGGAACTTCAATATTTAGAACTTTTCCTATTTGCATCCCTTTTGTGCCCACAAGTTCAAGTAAGTCATCAACTTGCGCCTTAGTTCTTGGATACCCATCTAATATTATTCCTTTATTTGACTTGTTTTCGTCTAGAATTTCACTGAAAAGATCCTTCATAATAGCATCTGGAACCAAGTCTCCTTTCTCCTCATATTCAGACATTATTTTTCCGATTTCTGTTCCTCTTTCCTTTTCAAGTCGGCATCTGTCTCCTGTTGAGATATGTTTAAAATCCAATTGTTCATTTAAGATTTCACATTGTGTTCCTTTTCCAGAGTATGGTGGTCCAGTAATTATTAATATTTCCATTTAGATTTTTTTTGCTTTACTAAATATAATAACGTTTAAATGAACGCCTTTTTTAATCCATTTATTTTTTATTCAAACAACTTTTTGAATTCCAATAATTCAACCTTCTTTCCGTTTCCAATTGCAAGCCTCTTGTTTGTTTTATCAAAAGCAATTGGAACAAGTTTATCACTTTTTCTTGACGAAGTTTGGTTACCTGAATCAATACCTTCAAAGCGTTGTATGACTTCGCCAGTATTTAAATCAATCAATTTTGGGTGCTTATATAAATCAATCACGTAATTTTCGTTTAAAGGTATAAGTGTACCTAATTGAAATTTAAGATCTATTTTTTTGATGAACTTATCTTTTTCAATTGAAAATAGTCCAATTTGATGTTTTGGCTTTTTTAAATTTTTGAATAATGATATCACTATTAAATCATCACTTAGAAATTCGGCTGAACAAACATCAGCCATATTAACTGTAGCATTTGATGTAGGATTGTCAAACAAATCATTATCAATTAATGACTTCTTAATATCAAATAGCTCAATGATATCCATTGGATGCCACACCCAACCTGTGTTTAGCAATTTAGTATTTGCCGCATTAACTCTAAACCTAGAATGAAAATAATCAGCTGGCTCATTTCTATTTGTT
>CAKZPK010000078.1 GCA_937139035.1 uncultured Crocinitomix sp.
GATATGAACTCGTAATTGGTATAGTAGAAAAATTGATTTTCTAATTCCTCTGGTAAGTCTTCGTTAAAAAGCGATAAAAAGCGTGTTTTACCGTCAAAAGCATACCCATCATCATCCGTAATAACTGTGGGATTTTCAGTTCCAATTCCCTGAATAATTCCAGGAACCGGTGCTTTCAAATCAACAGGTAATGGTAAACGTTCGTCTGTCAATGCCGTAGGTAAAGAACAATAGATATGTTGCACCTCTCGTGCGCCAAGTCCATCCTCCAAATCTCCAAAAGTGACATATTCAGCCAGGTATATATATTTCCCACTAAAAACCGTATTGTCTAAATCTAATGTGCCTAAACCAAGCATACGTGCGTTATGAAAATCCAAAGCGGCTAATTGCAGTACATAAAGGTTAGACAATTCAAATTCATCATCAGAAGGATCATATTCAGGATCTGAAGAAGCCCCAGGATCATTCAATAAAAATGTTTCTATCGCTCTTGGGTTTGTTGGGTCGTTACTTAAATTGATGAACGTATCAACCGTGTTTAAAATCCGATTTTCAGCAGGCACTCCTGCACCATTCCATCTTTCTTTATAATTATTGATATTTACGTAAGCATCATCATTGTATCTTCTCCACAATCCATGTACTATATTTGGACTTGGCTCCAATCGTTGATGTGCCACTCCGGTATCCTTGGTCAAGGCGTACTTCCCTATAAACGACCATGATTTCTTTCTATTAGCCGCATCAATAAAGGCAGAATAAAATTCAAAAACAACTCTGTTTAGATAACCGTTTGAAACTTTTAGTCGCAAACTTCTAATATTCTCGCTCACCAGCTTTTCTCCTGAAAGATTTGTTGTTGCATATTTTTTTCTTAGCGAAGCCACCTTAGGGCTCGTCAATTTATTTGCCTCAACAGAAAGTAATTCTACAAGCGCATTACTCACTGGTGCTGTTGTATCCAAATAAGGTGTTACAGCAAAACTTAATTCTGTTTTGTGTTCAACTTCAATAACCTCATCACCATATGCCTTAATAAAGTCCAATGGGTTTGTCAATGGATTTATTGTTGCAAGCACTTGAGCATACTTCGTTGTATTGATAAAGTGAATATAAAAAGCTTGGCTATTTGGTGTATATACCCATATAGCCGATCCGTTATCAACGGAATTTGCACGTTCTTTAAAATCAATTGTAATTTGCGTCTGAATATAGGGTGAGCGGTATACGCGCACATAATCATCATTTTTATTAAAGTTTACCCCAGGCGTTGCATAATCAGCCTTCGGCAAATGGTCGGACAAAGCACCTTTCAACATCCATCTTAAATGAACACCTTTTGCACTATCACTTCCTTCAGAACCTGCTGCCTGCAAATAAAAATGAGACGATTGCAATGAAGCGAATTCTGAAATCTCCAGCCCTTCTTCACAATCACAGTCTCCTAATTTAAAGAGATAATCCAGGATGAACTGCACTGCAATTCGGGCTTGCACAAAATTTTCCTCACCTGGACTTGATACAAACGCCTCAATTGTTTTTATTTGCTCATTCAAAAGCTCAACCAAATTGTAGACTGGATAAAGCTTGTTGAAGTCATAGATCAAAGTCAGCATCTCTTTCGCACAGAAATACTCTCCTTTCATGTCTCCCACTTCATCCGGAAAACAGTTGGTATACAATCCTAACAGACTGGCATAAAGGTTGCAAATCTTATCATCTTTTTTACACGGTTCTCCTTCACAACCACAATCGCCTAATTTATAAAGGTGATCTAGACTAGCTGAAATGGCCTCTTTTGCCTTATTGTAATTTGTCAAATCAGGCTTGCCAATAAAGGTTTCAATAATTTCTATTGAAACCGACAGCGTTTTGACAAGTGCATAATCTGAATTGGCTCGATCAAATACATAGATGAGATTCACGATATCTCGAGCACATATTGCACCGGCCTTTAAATCTGGTTTAGGATCCTGAAAACAGGCATTAAATATGGCCAGAATTTGGGCGTGTAATTCACAGATTTTATCATCCCTTTTACAAGGAGCTGCAACTTTTACATCAGCCGTTAACTTCACGTCCACTTTTGATACTTTTTTATCTGATTTTTTATTCGGTAGTTTCATTTTTGCTTCTGTTAAATTATTGTACATCCAAGTTTTCGATTAACACTGTTCCCACTTCACTTGAAGAGTAAAGCGGCACATCTGGAACGACATAAGCCGATCCGCTCCAAATTTTATACTGGAATTTAAAATCAAATAGGCCTGGTGTAATCTCTAAACTGGTATGCATAATTATTGCTTGAGAATAATCTTTCGAAAAGAGAATTCTATACGCCGTATCCTGATTTCCAGCATTGTTTAACACTTGAATTGTATCAAGCACTTCGCTAATCGGTAATTTTGGATTATTAAATGGTTCAGGATTACGAATAATAATGGCAATAATTTTATCACTATCATTGGTGTCCTTCACAACATTAAACTCTGTTGAAATCGATTCATCAATTGGCGTAAACCCTAATATCCCTTCAACTATACGGTCATAAGCATGCTGATAGTCCACGACTAAACCATCACTCATCACATTGGCATTACCTTGAATAGTATCAAAGGCAGCCTGCACTTCAGCAGTTGTAAATCCTTTCTTAATTTCAAATACAGCCGGCCGCGTTGTTGGACTTAATGGATCATTATCAGATAAAATATAACTATTAACCTGCTCCTTAAACGTAGCATAACGAGACGTTTGAAATAAGAATTTATGTACCTCCCTTGTTTCTTGTTCATTAAAGGATCCATCTTTATCTAAATCATATAAGTTGTTGACTATTGCTGTATACAATTTAAGTGGCTTTAGATGCTTAGGCACAACAGTTAAGTAGGATGCCTTAGGAATGATGGTGTCGCCCCCCGTGACAATGCAGTCATTCGCTTCAATTAAACTGGCATATTGGTCAAACACATGCGGTAGTAAAGGATCTGGATCATCCTGCCAACTCTCAATTGTTTGTGGAATATTTGTATGAATTGTATCCAACGGGTCATAATCGAGATACGGTGGATTAACAATCGTGTCACCTTCTCTCGGATCCTTGATTACAATTTTTATTCGACCATCAACACTTGCCTGCCCATTATAGGCTTGCCAATTTTGGAAAAAGTGAATCGCATAAGCCTTTGCAAAGAACAAATCAATTTTAGTTGTTTCGTCATTGTAAAACAAGGGCTTAGCACTCAATAAATTTCCATCTGCGTTTGGATAAGAACGTTTATAATCAATGTATTGCCTTAATCCTGTTAACGCGTATTTTTCTGGGTGTGGCGTTAATGGTGGAACTTGTGGAATGATTGTACCAGAAGGGTTTCTTACAATTCCATTGGCATCTTCTACTGTATTTCCACTTCCGTCAATAAAATCACCATACGTGGCTTTTTCATGTGTATGGAAGAAACCAACAGGACCGCCAGTACTAAATCCGTATGTAAACGGATAGGAAGTTGCTCCTGCTACATCATTATCAACCACATCTTTTAAAACGAAACGCACATAATAACTTGTATCAGGTCTCCAAACAGGTTGAATGTATTGAGTTATCCCAGCAACGGTTGCTAGTGCATCTGCCTCTATCGCAGCCTGTCCAGGTATGTTTATATTGAACTGATAAGCTTCAAATGAAAGCCAGCAAACTCCGTGTAATAATGTGTAACATTTTCTATCCTCAGCATCACAGTTACAGTTGCCCGCTTCTGCAATTATTGCCATTATACATTGCAAGGCTTCCCATGCAATTGCATAATTAACAGCACTCGGGCTTTTCATGAATGCGTAAATGTCCGAAATTTTTGGACTAATTTCTTCCCAAACTGGTAAACCAGAAATTGATTTTAGTATAGATAGAACCTCCTCGAAACATTCTAGATACTGTCCATATAACTTTGAGTTCGACTGATCTGGATGTGGCAAACAACTGTTTCGAATATCGAAAATACGATCCCAAACTGCACAAAGTTCCTTGTCTTTATTACATCCTCCTTCACAATCCGTACTCTTTTTCAGAATGGCTAATACACGTAAAAACTCTTTGTGCATTGGACCAAATGTATCGTAACTTGGCTTACTCATGAAAGTTGCCAACAAACCTTTTAATTTTTCAAACTCCTTGTTGAAGACACATTTTGGATTTTTTTCCTCAAACAAAGTTAGTGTATCGAGAAATTGGTGCGCACAATCAGCAATTGGAGTCCAATCGGCAACTTTGTCAATTGTAAAACACAACTCCGTCTTTTTCATTTCAACGAGCAATGCACAAAGTGCTTCTTCAGAACATCCTTCTAACGCAACATCTCCTCCACTTATTAAATCGCAACCAACATCTATCAGTCGTTCAAGTTTAATTTCCAATTCTGTAGTTGATTGGATTTCGCCTTCAATTAACCCAAGTTCAATTAAGTTGTTATTGTGTTGTATGGCTGCAATTTGCTCTTGAAACAATTCAATTTCGGCACTATTAGGATATTGTGGTAAAATCTCGATTCGGGTAACTGCAAGCCATTCAGGATGGTTATAAGTGACAACGCTATTTAAACTTGCCGCAGAAACATATATTTCAAAAGGAGCATTTGGATCAACTGCTAAACTATTGGGATTACCATATTGAACATGAGAGGTTGTATCATCTATTAATGACGCATAGTATCTAATTTTCACGCCCTGACTAAAGGTCGATAGTTTTAAGTTCACATCAACAGATGGCTGTGGTAAACGAATTTGTAGCGTATTGGAATTATTGAATCGTAAGGACTGCGCTAATCCAAAAGGATTAACTTCATCCACAATCAAGCCATATTCTTCATCCGTTTTATTGTAAAGGAAAAAAGCTACTTGATTAGCATAAAACAAATGATTCTCATCATAACAATAGTACTCATGCCCTAAAGGTTTTTCTAAAAAATTAGCACATTCATGTACTTCTTTTTCACCTTCACAGAAAAGAGATGCCGGAGTAATTCCATATTGCTCAGGAATATACCAACCCGGTTGCCCTTGCTCTGTATAAGAGAATGGCGTTGTTGCCAATAAACGAATGGTACTGTACTGACCATCTGTTTTTTGGAATTGCCCAATTTTGAGTGTGTCTAATGTTGGGTCACTTGGGTACAATGCTTTATGGGGATGATAATCTTCCCATGATGACGTTACCGAGTTCCATGATTTAAGTTCAATGCTCTCCACAGAATATTGATGTGTTACCTGACGCACCTCTTTACCATTAATGATTTTTTCAGGTGGTACATTTTCACTGTATCGAATTGGTGGATTGTTAACTCCACCAATAATATTGGCAATTGCACCAGGAATCAATCCTTTTTCGGTTTTGATATCAATATAAGTATCAAGCGGAATAATTTTATCCGTAATCGAGCTTGTTAATGCTGAAGGCGCATTGGCTCCTAAATAAGCCAATTCGAAGGTCTCATTAGACAACATATTAACACCTTTTACAACATCTCCAATAGTTGCTGCATTTGCTGGGTTAAGCATTGGATCAATCGGTGATCGATCAACACTGCTGTTAAACTCCCATGAAACAGACAGGTTTCCACAGAATTTAAACTTAAATATCCATGCAATTTTAATCTTGACACAATACCTAAATTCACCGTAAATCAAGAATGGTTTTGGCGCTTCAACACCAAATAGAATATCAAACGCAGCATATAAGCTTACAATTTTAATATCAATATCAGCACCAACTCCAGCAGCCATATAAGCACCAAACTGAGGTTTTTCAAAACTAATTTTTCCTCCAACTTCAATATAGGCCCAAGCATGTACTTTAATTGGTCCATATTTTCGATAGAAATTAAATTCACCTCTAGCGCCGGCCTCAATACCTTTGGCCGAAAGCATTACATAGCTTGTTATTGTTAATAAGGTCAACACCCGTGCAGTAACCGGATTGGTTTTGGTACCAACGTTAACGTACCATTTAGAGGAATCGTTAAAGAAGAAACCAGCCTGAACGTCCGCATAAAGTTTCAAGATATCTCCTGAACTTGATGGCATTTTAAAGTCTGCTCCAAAACCGAGTTCCAATGAATTGTCTCCAATTGCAATAAAAGCAAAGAATGGTGGATCCCCTGTATCATCTAGCCCTAATCTCACAGAAAGAATTGCCGCACGGCCATCAATCATAAATAAAGACGGAATGGACAGGAGTACCATAGCCTTAATATTTAATATGGTACCATTATCTGCTGATGTTCCCAATGAAGCACCTGCTCCAATTGAAAAAGGAGTACCAGCTACGGTTGTTCTATCAGGTCCATTAAATTTTGTCACATGAATTCCACGAGGCGGTTTTTTATAATAATCATACCAAGAATCGACTCCAGAAACTAATCCTGCAGCCTCTTTTTCTGCCACATAGCGGTACCCAATTAAGCCTCTAAATCCAAATATACCTACAGGCCCTAGAGGAATTGGAGCGGGTAATTCAATTGACGCATCAATAATAAAAGCAGGATATTTTGGCATGAGTTTCATGTCCGCACTACCCGAAATTTTAGCCTGTGGCAATTGTAATTTAATTCCACCTGCGTACTCCTTAGATTCGCCTGGCTCTGGTATAGACAACCAACCATTAATAATTGCAACAGGTGTGCTTGCCGGAATAGTTAAATCCAAATGCAAGGTTTGAATGTGCAAATAAGGCTTTGGTACATCCAAAGTTGGATGAGCATCCGCATCTGTGCAATAGTAAAATTTAACGCCATCACCTCTTATTTCAACTCCTAATGGGTCAACACTAATTCCACCGTCAAATCCAAAATAGTTAAATTTTCGCATTACTCCATTCACTTCTTTTTGATGCGAACCATAATGGATTGCTGACACTGTAATTTCAACGGGGCCAAGCGCTAGTACAATAGGCTCTACCAAGGCAATTGATCCCCCTTGGAATTCAATTGTGCCGTCACTGTAAATCCGCAATCGTTCAATATCAATTGCTTTGAGTTTAAGGGTATCTTTTAAGAAACCTTGAAACTCTATGTTTCCAGAAGTACCGATATAAAAATCATCTTCTTCGCGCCCTAATTCAAGGCTTTTTATGTGATAGATGAAAACATCTTTCAGCTCTATAGGGTAAGGCGGCTCAGTTGAGGCGGTTAAGTTAAAATCTCCATTATCGTGGATATGTCCTTCAATACCAATTGTTACTGGATCTCCTGCATTTGGTGTTCCAGCTGGGTAAACAAATTTTGGGATTTCCATTGCCCCTTTTATGTTAGAGGAAAGCACCTTGTTTTGTTTGAATTGAATATCAAAACTTTCAAAACCAACACGGAAACCATTGTCGCCTATATCGGCCCAAAGAATGTCATTTCCTCCAACGGCTTCAAGCCCTAATGTTCCAGAGATACCACCGGTTCCGATTAATAGATTGTTTCCAAAAATCTCGGCTGTTGAACCTGCTACTTGGTTTTTAAACCATTTTGACGGAAGTGTTACACCAACACGTTGAACAAAAACACCTTGAAAATCATCAGGTCTACCATCTAAAGTAGCTTCTGGGATATTTTTTGTTCGGCTCAAATCCAATTTTACTCCCGTAATATCAATACCCAATCCTGTATTTCCAATTTGAGAAGGATGATTTAAACTAACAGACATTTCTTCTTCAAAACCAATTCCTCCTTGCGTACTAAAAAGTAGTGTTCCCGCACTAAATATTAAAATAGACTGTTCGGGCTCTGGCAAAGGTTCACCAGCTACAGCCACTAATGGTGTTAATATATTTCGTGGAAAAGATAAACCAATTGATAACTCTAAAGAAGCATCAATTTTTGGAATAATGATCTTTTTGATGTATTCTAAAACAGACTCTCCGTTAATGCTTCTAGCCAGTTCATCTAATTTCTCCTCGTATGTTTGAGAGTCGGTTGATTCAATGTAAATTTGACTAATTACATCATTAATTTCGTCCAATATAACGGCGTTTGTTTCGATTTCTCTTCGAATTTTATCTGCCATTTTTATTGGTTCATCAATGGCAGGATAACCAATTTCATCAATTCCAGTTAAGCTATACGCTGCATTAATTTTATCAACTAAGGCAACAAAAGCAGCTAATTCACCACTTCCTTCGAACGTTTCTACTGAAGTTTTAATCAATTCAGAATCGCTCAAAGACAAACTGCTGTTCATTATGTCCTGCACTTCTTCCGGCAGATAAGAAAAATCCTGAAGGTTGAAATTTTTAATTAAGCCAAGTACAGGCCAATTATAGTTCAAGGTTAACGGAATTAATGTTTCCCCTGCTCCTCCAGGGTTCACAATAATTGCCATTCCTGAATCAAAAATATCAAGTTTAAGAGGCTCATTAGTTACAAGCGTAATGCTATAGTACCCTTGAGAACCGTCTTTACTTTTAACGAATTGCAACTGTTTATAATATACTTTTTCTAGCATATTTTGCAGTCCATCTTCTATGAACTGTAGTTGTTCTGGCAGCTGATCTACTTTAATGATAGACGCCAGATTTGGATAAAACGATTTTGCCATTTTTTTATACTTTTTCGTAAGTTTATTATTCAATAATGACCGGTAAGGGTACATTAGTGTTGGGCTTTAATAAGAGTTGACTAACCCTTACAATGGTGTTTTTTAATTATTCTGTTCAATTTCTTAACTGAAATTTTATGCTTTTTCACAGCCGTCAAATCAACTTGATTCAGTGGTGCTTTATTTATCTGGTACCTTTTCTTAGAATCACATTTATCTAAAAAAAAGTCCCCTGGAATAAAGGTCAAATTTGTCAATTCAAATTCTTCCCCAAAATCCATATTGTGTGTTAATCTGATGAAAACATTCATCTCTGAATTTGATTTCCTTTCTCTCAAACTAAACCTTATTATGTCTCCTTTTTTTGGAAGAAGAATTGTTTCGGTATAGATGTAGAGGTATATGATATCATCTTCTATATTTCTTATCAAGTCTTCATTTTCTCTTTTAGAAAGGTCTAATGTTTCGGAATAAATTGAGTCCCTTAAAGCAAATGTTGATATTTTATATTTTGCAAGAAAAATCTCCATACTGCCAGTCTTCCCATCAATATTGACCTTAATAACAGGTGGCGGCTCTTGTGCGTTGCCCACCGCTGAATAAAAAAGTCCCAAGAACAATAATATTGCTTTGAATTTGATCATTTTTCTATATGGTACATTTCTCAAAAGCATCTTTATTTTTCAAATTTTTGTTTTAAAAAAAGGGTGAGTTGATCACTATTTATCTTGTATGTTCCATCTTCAAAAAAAGACATAAAATCATTAATATTTGTTTTAGATATACTGAGATAATTACAGAACAAGTTCATTAGTCTAAAGTCATTTTCAAGCACTAGTAAGGCATCTTCTTTTTTTAAAATTTCATACGATTCATATAACTCTTCTACACTCAACTTATTTTCCTCAAATGATGTGAGCAAATTTTTTATTTCCAGGTCTTGAACACTTTTTGCTTCTGACAAGAAAGTCATCAACGCGATATCTGCCTCAGTATTATCATGGTTCTTAATGTACTTCTCCCAATGGAAATAATCATATATACTTTGTGTATAATTTGAACCGTTTTCAACGATCAACTTAATCGCCTCTCCCTCGGTATATTTACCTGCAAACTCATTTGAATACACAAGACCTTTAGGTGAATTATATGGAGAAAAAAAAGTGACTGTATCTTTCCAATATTCCAATGGAAACACCCTACTCCCTTTTTCCGAATTATAAAATTCAACTACCTTTTTTGATGGAAATTGTTTTACATTTTTCGTTTTGTCAAGAAAGTTGTAGTCTTCTAAAAAGAAAACCCCTTCTCTAAACGGAATCTCAGGCAAATGTACATCTGGGGCATAAAAAAATTCTCGGTCTTTTTTAAAATTATTTTGATGGATCTCTTCATAAATCTGTGTTATAAAATATTGATTGACCTTATTTGAATTTCCATTTGGTAAAACTAAATACATAACTTGACTCCTCCATTTCACTGTAAGTACGGCATCATTTGTACTATACCCAATCAAATAATACTTGTCTGAAGATTTTGATTGATAATTTTGGATTCCACAATTAAACATTCTTACTGGATTCAAACTTAAATTTTCAGAATTAACCCCTTCATTATCAACACAATCTGTCCAAACAGGAGATTTAATACTTCCATTGAGAAATTTTTGATCTCTATAAGTTATTTGTCCGATAGAAACTTGTACATTTTCCTGATTTACGTTTGAAAAACCATCAATTATTATGACCCCTTGCCCCATACATGGAGCAGGTTGACCAAACATGACAAGATGCCAGATAAATGATAATAATATGATTAAGACTACTTTCATTAATTTACAAGGCGTTTAACATTTTCTTTATCATATAATTGATTGCGGCAATCATTTCATCACGATCTTGCACCAATCCATTTGCTCCATCATTACTCAAAAATCCAATATGTAAGTGCCCCGTTTTAGCAGGAGTTGTTGCAGAATTTCTCGAATTAGCAACTCTATAATGAATTTCATTAGAATGATAAAATTGGCCTGAACCAATTCGAGCTTTAATTCTAAAATTATTATAGTCCGAAACCCAAGCACCAACTGATGGATAGTTTGCAGCTGATGGAAACTTAATTTCATCAGGATCAGAAACGGTTTTAAACTTTAAGTCTTCTGACACTTGATTATTTTTAGAAAAATCAAGCGGATTAAATGGCACAACCTTTTCAATTGGTACAACATTTAAGTTTGACCAATATGTATACGGGCTTGGAAATGAACCAAATTGCTTTTTCAAACTATGAAAACCTGTTACATTCACATTTGGTGTTGGTGGAGTAATTTTATCAGCGAATACTTCCCAATACGCCCTATGGTTAAGTCCTATTGTGCATGGATTCCCCCCCAATCCAGTAAGGGTATTTCCTACAGCCAATTCATCATAAGGCAAGTTGTTTTTGATAAATGTATCTCCGATATTTAGGTTGTCATCCGACGAAGTTTTTGAATCATTATCACCTAATGTCCCATACCTGAAATCAGAGGCAAATCGATCAAAATGTAGGTCTTTTGCTCCAGGAAAATATCCACGATAACTAAATGTTATTATCATATCTACATCATCTATATATTGATCAAAAAAGCCTTCAACCCACCCATTATCAAATTCTTTATATCTGACAGGGAACATTGCCGATTTGATATGACCTGTTTTACTTCCCGAAGTGACCTTTGTACCATCCAAACTTAGGGCAACATTACCACTAGGGTTTGAATTATAATCTTCCCAATCAAATCCAGAGCCATATGGATCAAATCCAGAGATTAAAATTTTCTTCCCACTTCCCGAAATCCCTGTAAAGTCTGCTTGTTCAGTTCCATCCAAGCCTCTACTAGTCATTTCTAAGGCATCATAAAGATCCGATATTTCTAATGTTGTGAAATTTGCAACAACATTTGGATGATTTTTCAAGATAACCTGTAGAATTAATCTTGTTAGGTAAATAATCCCATCTTTATTTTTCCAAACTTCTCCAGAAGTTCTAATTTGACTTTTATTATGTTTGAATAAATCTGCACCTTTCTTTTCTACAATATCCTTTGCGTCAGAGAATGTAGTTGAAGCATCAAATCGATCTAACTCTAATTTAAATGCCCCTGCTCTCATTTTCATACTTGGATCAAGCTCAAATAATGCCTTATTACTTTTATGAGTACCGTTACTCTGCCACAATGTAGAAAGTTGATTCGTTTCTTCTGAGGTAATGTCAGTTAATCCCGTAAAAAAATCAGTACCTGTATAACTTTCTTGCAAAATTTTCATAAAACCATCCAATAAATTATCCGCTTCAAATGACTTGATTGCATTTTTGATTGAATCCTGTATTATGGTTAACATAGAGATTCTATCATTAGGAGTTGGATCTGGTTTTAAGAATCCTGTATGGACATGCCCAGTTCTAAGTGCTGGTTTATACTTGTTTCTTAGATAAGATACACGATAATATATTTCATTTGACAGATAACTACCTCCAGAACCTCCTGTCGCTCTAATTCTATCAACATCTAAAGAGGATGGATAGTTCGCAAAGTTTGGAAAATCTTCTAATGGTGTATTTCCAATGGAATCAAAACTCTGTTCTGTCCCTTTTTTAGTTGTCCCCTTGTAATAGTTGAACTTCGCATGTTGGTGTAATACAACCCTATTGGGCACATGTAGTTTCAAATAAGGTAGTGTTGTTTCAAAAAATTCAAGCGCATTTTTATCCTTGTGTATTAAATACGCGTCGTTTTTGGCTGTTTGCTGATCATTATCAGGATTCCCTAACTTTCTATATCGTGAAGCAAAACGGTCAATATTAAAGTGATCTGCGCCTCCATAACTAAAAGTAAAAATGGCATTAACTGACTGATAGGTGCTATTCTCTGGATCGATATACTGCTCAAAGAAATCTTCTACCCACCCATCATTGAATTCTCTAAATCGAACCGGAAAAATAACGGTTTGAATTTGTGCTTTCCTACCTGAAGAATCTGTTAATTCTACCCCATCTAATGCCAATGCCACATTTCCACTTGGATTTGACTGATGATTCCCGTTGTCTAAATATCCCTCAAACGCAGCTCCAAAGGGATCATACCCTGCCAACAAAATTTTATAGTCCGAATAGCTTGAATAATCTGGTTTTCCCGTTCCTTCCAATCCACGGCTATGTTTTTCAAACACATCAGATAAATCCTTCCGTTTAGTTGGAAACTTAGCCAAAAGTACTGGATGATTATTAATAACTACCTGGCAAATTAATCGCGTTAAATAAAGTATACCATCTTTATTTGTCCAGACTTGTCCAGGTTCTTTAATCTTCACTTTTGCATGCGCCAATAATCCAGCTCCTTTTTGTTTTAAAACAGCTTCAAAATCTGTTGCTGTTTCAGGTGCATTATCCAATGCAGTTCGAAGTTCATTAATCTTCACCTTCATTGTTGGGTCAAGGTTGAATAAATTCTCGTTAGGTAAACCTCCATAACTTGCTGAATAGGCCGTCCAATACTCCCCTTTTTTAAGGTTTTTAACTTGTTCGTCAGTTTTAAACTGCAATTCACTAAAGTCACTGCCTCCATTATTAAATGTATCATCCAAAAAGTCATTTAACACTTGTGTGGCAATAGACAAATCAATACCATATTCTCCTGCAAAATTCGCCGTAGCAAAAATTCTTTGATCGATTGAATAAATTGAAATTCCTGTGTCAATAACCGTATAAACTCCTGTACTATTTAAACCTGCTACTTGCAGTTCATATTCAAAATAATCAACAGTGTTAATATCTACTTTTTTACTCCCAACGGGCTTAAATTTATACAGTTGGATGTGCAAACTAGATAGTAAGGAACCGACGGTGGTTTGAGCTGAATCAAAATCATCTTTAGTCATTCCCAATAAAAAGAGCATGTCTTTTGCCTTTGACAAAGAGGAATATTGAAGTGCAGCAACATCTGTAGCTATAGTCGGTTTTAAATTGACCAATTCAATTGCTACTCCAGGCATCATTTTCTCTAAAGCATCCAGCACTGATTTAAGATCAGATGCTCCTCCTTTATCAGCAAAAGCAGTTCCATGCTTTACACCATCTTTAGAAAAATAACTTTTTGGGGCCGCGTAAAAAACGAAACGATCATTGTCATTATTACCACTTGTAGAAAAATCGGACTCTAATATTAGGCCTGTCTCCATTAATGCTGCGAATCCAACTCCCTTTTTAGCAAGGGTAAATTCAAGCTCAGTATTTGAGCTAACAAAGGTATTTGTATTGATTTCAAATGAATTTGAAAATCCGAAACTCGAATAAAAATCAACTTGATTTCCCGCAATAAATGCAGGTAACGCAAAATAATTTTCATTTTTTATTACAAAGGTATTCCTGGTATAATCTAATTGCCCTAAAACTTCTACATATAGCAACAGTTCATCCCCAGTTTGCACTGAGCTAGGAATAGGTTCCGAAACCTCGATTATTGTTGAACCTCCGGATGGAGTTACTTTTACGACCGTATATTCTCCCTCATTTGTGGTGTTTGACGCCGTATTTACAATTTTCACTTTCTTTTTGAGGTTAACTGGTATGTCGCCGAATATTTCAATTTCTTTTGGCCCTGTTTGGATATCTAAAATCCCAGTTTGCATTTGACCAACAAGCGTACCATCATTTAAGGCATCAACATAACCTGTTTTTTTACTCGAAATCCATTGAACTTCATTATCCACATCAAACGGAACAATACTGCCGTCCAAAGGACCGAACATATAGTCAGAAAAGTTTATATAAGGGAATTTATTCGAGGCACTAATTGGAAGTGCCTGTTTCATATAATCAAGACGCACATATG